>PNIN01000017.1 GCA_002878065.1 Calditerrivibrio nitroreducens | reverse complement strand
CACCCTTTTATTTAAAGCATTTCAAATAATTTCTTCACCATTTCTTCAATTCCTATAGCAACTTCCGATATGCTATTTCCAAGCATATAAGCCGGTGTGGTGATTATTTTGTTTTCTTTATCCACCACAGCTTCTTTTACAGGGCATGAAATATGCTTACCACCAAGTTTTTCAATGGTGGAGGCTACACCTGTGTCTGTACCTATTGTGAGTTTTGGATCGATTTTTAAGCCGGATAATGCCTTGGCAAGTAAAACAGGTGCTATGCAAACAGCTGCAAGAGGTTTTTTAGCTTTTACTGTTTCCTGAACGACTCTTGCCACTTCTGGATCTATTTTGCAATCTGCACCATCAAAAGCAAAAGTGGTGAGGTTTTTGGCGGCTCCAAATCCACCCGGGAAGACAACAGCATCTACTTCTGAAACATTTAGATCTTTCAAATTTTTTATGTTACCCCTTGCTATCCTTGCTGATTCCACCAGAACATTTCTCGTTTCATCTTTTACCTCTTCCCCTGTTAGATGGTTCACAACGTGATATTGTGGGATATCAGGTGCTGCCATTACAAGCTCTGCACCATATTTGTCTAAAAAATACATGGTTAAAACGGCTTCATGGATCTCACTTCCATCATAAACGCCACATCCGCTTAATATTACTGCTACTTTTGGTTTTGCCATACAAACCTCCCTTTAATTTATTTTTTTAAGAGATTTTTAAATCTATCTACATTCATAAAGCTTGTTTTAGTACAATCATTTATACCCACACCATATAAGATATTACCACCGATAAAAATGTCATCAAATTTTTTACAGAACTCTTCGACCTTTTCAACTATTTTGTAGTGTCCTATGTAGTATTGGGGGATCGCTTTTTCCCATCTAAAATATTTTATTTTGTAAGGCTCTTTTTTTATTTTTAAAGTCTCTTTTATATCATCAAAAGCCATCCTGATAAGTTCATCGTCGGACTTTTCGATTATCCACCTATTTTTATCTCCACCCATTATCGTTCTAACTATTTTGTATCCATCCCTTGTCCTATCTGGAAATATTGAAGAATCAAAAAGTGCCCCTAAAATCCTTTTATTCTCTGAATGGGGTATTAGGTAGCCGAAGCCATCTAAAGGATCTTCTAAATCCTCCGTCTTGAATATAAATCCAACAACGAAGACAGGGGGATAAGTAATCCCATTGAGATCTTTAGATAGATCTTTATCCAGTGCTGAAAGCATTTGAGAAACAGCATAGGCCGGGGTATTTATGAATATTTTATCAAATTCCATAAGGCTATTATTGGTATTTAGTATATATCTGTTCATTTTTTTATCGATTGAAAATACTTCAGTGTTTAACATTTTTGTGATACTTGTGGATTCGAGTAAATCTGTTATCATATTGTCCAGTCCATTTTTGTATGAGGTAAGAATACCACCAGGGCCTGATGGACCACTTTTTTTCCCTTTTTTCTTTATCATCCCTTTAAAAAGGCCACCATAATTTATTTCCAGATCCCTTATTACGGGGAAACAGGATCTTAAGCTCATCTTTTCAGGATCACCTGCGAAAATGCCAGATACCATTGGGCCTATGAGGTATTCGAGGGCTTCTTTTCCCAATCTTCTTATAGCAAAGTCTGCCACAGATTCATCTTCGGGTACACTTTTCTGTATGAAATACTCTGATAGTATTCTCATTTTTGCTGAGGAAGAAAGAAGTTTGGATTTGAAAAACATTGGAGGGTTTTCAGGCAATCTATGTAAAATCCCATTTCGCATGATATATCTTTTTCGTGCTAAGTCATTACTTTTGACGAGATTGTTGCTTAATCCTGCCATGGATAGAAGTTCAAGGGTATGGGGTTTGCTGTCTAAAAAACCATTTGGCCCAGCTTCCACTATGAATCCATCTTCCCGTGAGGTCTCTATTGATCCTCCCCATCTCAATCTTTTTTCTATGATTGTTATTTCCATATCCAGACTTAATTCTTTTTTCAATTTTTCCAATAAAAAAGCAGTGGATATGCCTGATATTCCGCCTCCTATGATGGCTATTCTCATTTTAATACCTCTTTAATTGACATTTCAATAATTAAATTATATCATAAAAAAATAATGGAGGCAATATGAATAGAAATATTAAACCATCATGTTCGATTTGTGCCTGGCGGGGTACCTGCAATAAGAAATTTTCCATCAAAGATCCTTCAAAATGTATAGATTTTTCTCTGGATGTGACTATAGTACTACCTGATGATGAAGATGACAAAAAAGAGAAAGATAAACCAGAGAAATAGATTATGAAGATAAAGACAGGTATCGGGTTTGATGCCCACAGGTTTATAGAAGGTAGAAAACTGATTTTAGGTGGGATTGAAATCCCTTATGATATGGGGCTTTTGGGGCATAGTGATGCTGATGTGTTGATTCATGCAATCATTGATTCACTTGTGGGGCCTGCCCTTGGAAGAGATATAGGTAATCTTTTTCCTGATAACGACATGAAATATAAGGATATAGATTCTAAAATACTTTTGAAAGAATCGGTATCTCTTGTAAGAAAAGCAGGGTTTGAGATATCAAATGTTGATGCAACTATAATAGCTGAAAAGCCAAAAATGAAACCTTTCATACCAGAAATGAGATCAAAGCTTGCGAACGTTTTGGAAATTGATCTTGATGATATTACTATAAAAGCCACCACTACAGAAAAGATGGGGTTTACGGGAAGAGGGGAGGGGATAGCGGCAATAGCCGTATCCACCATCATAAAAAGTATTAGGCAACCTTAGGTTTGTTCTCTTTTATTACTGAAGCGATCCCCTCTTTATAGCTATTTACATCACCCACATATCTTATATAATCTGTTTCGGCTAAGTACTTTACCTCGTCAAGTGTTATCCAGGCTCTTTCAAATTTGTTGTCAATTGTGACAACCCTTTCACTCCAGGGTTCAAAAGAACTAAAGCTTATAAGATAGAAATGCTCCTTTGTAATAATTGACCTTACAAGAACTACTAATTTTTTTGTTTCGCATCTTTTGTCTTCTATCTCAAATATTGATCCAGCATAGAATTTATCCATGTTTCACCTCCAGAGATATAAGTTATAACATATTATAAAAAAAATCAAGTAAAGATTAAATATGTTTAAATAAAACATAATGTTTTATTTTTCAATCTAAAATGTAATTGAGAATATCCATAGGATTTTTGGCTATGAAATCTACATTGTGAATATCTTCTATTTTTCCAAATCCCCAATTGGCAAAAACCATTTCTATATTGGCATTTTTTGCTGCATAAAGGTCGGTATGATTATCCCCCACCATGATAACTCTTCTTACCGGTTTGCTATTATTTAGTATGTAAAAAATCATATCGGGATCAGGTTTTCCCTTTTTTACCTTACAAGCCCCAACAATATTGCTAAAATATTGATCAATTTTAAGATGTGACAGCATCCTTTCGGCAAATTTTGTGTATGCATTAGTGGCAACTGACAACTGAAAATTAAATCTTTTTAGTTCTTCAAGAAGGTCTAAAATACCTTCATATAGATGAGTATTTTTTATGCATTGATCAAAATAGTGGGATTCGAAGAGGTTACGGTGTTGGGGGGTATATTCTTCTATTCCATATAATCCATAGGCAAGCCGATTTCTATCTCCGTTTATTATATCCACCACCTCTGTTTTGGTAAGTGGTGGTAGCCCAAAGTTTGACCTCACAAAGTTCACCGAGATGGTGATATCTTCACTGCTGTCTATTAATGTGCCATCCATGTCAAAAATTATAATATCTTTCATCTATATCCAACCTCTACAAGTGTCGGTTTTAATATGTCTACGATGATTTGTGGATTTATTGATATTAAAAATCCCCTTTTACCACCATTTATAAAAATTTTTTCTAAATCTAAGATAGTTTTTTCCATAAAAATTGGCAACTGTTTTTTTGTGCCGAATGGGGAAGTACCCCCCACCAGATACCCGGTATGTTTTTGGGCTACTTCCGGTGTACATGGATTTATTGTCTTTACACCTAAAAATCTTGCCAAGTTTTTTGTGGATATCTCCATATCCCCATGCATAAGGACAATTAAAGGTTTTTTCGTTTCATCTTCCATTACTATTGTTTTAATTACTGTATGTTCATCCACTCCAAGCTTCATAGATGAAGCTCTTGTGCCACCTTTTTCCTCATATTCGTATAAATGTTTACCATAGATTATCTTTTTACCATCAAGTAATCTTGTTACGGGAGTTATGGGAAACTTTTCTGACATATTCACCTCAGCTTTTCATCTTTCTTGCCCTGCAGATAAATGCACTGTGGTTGTATATCCACATTTCAGGACGGACGGATAAACCATCCACCTTCCATGGTCTTTTGATTAGTTCAAATGATTCTATGTCTGCGAAGTAATTTAATTCTTTTAGTGTATCCACAAAAGTTTTAAGCTGCAAAACAGTTGGAATATACGCAACAACAATCCCACCATCCCTTAAACCTTCTTTTAAATATTTTAATACATGCCATGGTTCCGGAAGATCCAGAAAGACTCTATCATACAGACCCTCAAAACCTTCATAGATATTACCTATTTTTATTGTATGATTGTCTACATTTCCGAGGTATTCTTTTATGAATCTCTCTGACTGCTCTGCAAAATCCTCTCTTATTTCGTAGCTCACAAGGCGACCCTGACCGGCAAGTGCCCTCAAAAGCGCTATCGAAAAAGCCCCCTGACCTATTCCAGACTCCAATATCTCAAGACCTGGATAAACATCCCCTTCCATCAACATTGCCGCTGTATCTTTGGGATATATAATCTGGGCGTTTCTTTTTATATGCATGACGTAATCTATGTAAGTGGGTTTTAGTATTGTGTATTTAATATTTTTACTGCTTAGTACGATCCCCCCATTACCAGCTTCGATTATTTTATCATGTTCGATATAGCCGTAGTTGGTGGAGAATTTACCCCCCTCTTTTAGAGTGACCGTGTGTTTGTTTTTTTTATGATCGGTTAATATAACTTTATCGCCATACTTTAGCATCCATCACCTCTTTTTATTTTGGAAAGAGAATTATAATCACATAAAGTTGTATGGGTCAACATCAAAAATAAATTTTGTGTTTCCATGCTTATGTTTATAAAAGATATCATCCACCAATTTTCTATATTTAGTAATATTCGAAACCTTTTTTACTTTGAGAATTATTTGCATTCTGTGTCTATTTTTTATCTTTGAAATGGGAGCTATTGCGGGGCCAAGTAATTTATCATCCTTTGATAATGAGTGTTTTAAAGATTCTGAAATTTTATTTGAGATATCCATCACTTTATCTATCCTCTGGCCGTCAATCAAGATCTTCACAAGATGTACAAAAGGGGGATATCCCATTACTTTTCTTTTTTCTATGATATCATTGTAGAAACTATCTAAGTCACCTGATTTCACCACGTCGAATACTGGATTATCCGGATTATACGTTTGAATGATCATCTGGCATGGCTTTTCAAATCTTCCACCCCTACCTAAAAATTGAGTGAGCATCTGGACAGATCTTTCCTCCACCCTGAAATCAGGTAGGGTAAAAAGATTGTCAATATTTATAACTCCTATAAGTGTGATGTCCGGGTAATTGAGCCCTTTTGATATAATCTGGGTTCCCACAAGTATCTTCTTTTTCTTCTCCCCAAATTCTGCCAATATAGATTCTACCCTCCTGGTTGAAGTGACCACATCTTGATCCAGCCTAAGAATTTCTCCCGGAAAGAGTTGATCCATTAATTCAAAAACTTTTTCAGAACCTGTGCCCACAGTGAAAAAATCTTCTCCACCGCATTTCCCACATCTGAATTTATGCTGGTAGGTTCCGCAATAGTGGCATCTGGCAACTTCATCAGATTTGTAGTATGTCATGGAAACAGAGCAGTTGTTGCAATGAAGAATGGTTCCACAGTATCTACATATTATATAGCTGGAATACCCTTTTTTATTGATGAGAAGAAGCGTCTGTTCGCCTCTATTTAGTCTTTCATAGATTCCATCATATAGCTTTTTGCTTAAAAAGTCAGCTATGATCTCTTCATTTTTCATATCTATGATATCTATAGATGTTTCGGTATTAGGATAGAATTTTTTGTTAAGTCTGAGTAGCCTATATTTGTTTGTGGATGCATTATAATAGCTTTCTATTGAAGGTGTGGCAGATCCTAATACAACGGGTATATTTAATATTTTTCCGTATAATACCGCCATATCTCTGGCATTGTAATGGGGGGTATCCTCCTGTTTGAAACTTGGGTCATGCTCTTCATCCACTATTATTAATTTAATATTCTTTCCGGGTATGAAAAGGGCACTTCTGGCACCTATAATGACACTTAAAGCACCGGAATTGAATCTAATTAAAATATCCTGCCTTTTTTTCTCTGAGATTTTACTATGGTAAACGGCCACATCTTTTTTTAGTCTCGATTGTAGGCGATGAAAAAGCTGGGTGGTGAGAGTAATTTCTGGTAAAATATAAATTACCTGACCATCGCTGTCGAGTATGTCGTTTATCAACTTACAATATATTTCAGTTTTACCACTACCGGTGACACCGTAGATGAGGTATGTATAAAATCTGTCCAATTTATTTGCAATCTCTTCATAGATAGACTGCTGTTCATCATTTAATAATACAGTATTGTAGCGGAGGTCAGGCTCTTTTACCTTTTTAATATCCAGATCCACAAGCCTTATGGGGGAGATTTTGTGAAGGGTGGTACCTATGGGGTAGGTATAGTAACTGCTGAGTTTTTCAAGAAATGTTAGATAGTTTTTTGTCAAATGTATACCGTCATATATCTCGAGTATCTCTTTAATCTGAAGGGGTTCAATATCGGAAGTCTTAGAATATATTATGCCTAAAGTTATCCTTTTTTTCACCTCTATCTTGACTATAGATCCATCCGGAATATCATTGATAGACCTGTAGGTTAAAAACTGCAAATAAGGTATGGCTACTGCTACTTTGTAATAAAACATCTATCAAAAGTTTTTAAGATGATTCTCCATTTTATCACAAATGGTTTTTAAAACTTCAATTCGGGCATATTTTTTGTCATTAGCCGGTATAATATACCAGGGGGCTATATCGGTACTTGTTTTAGCCACCATATCGTCCACTGCATCCTTATATTGATCCCATTTCTCTCTATTTCTCCAGTCTTCTTCTGTGATTTTATATTGTTTTAGTGGAGTTGATTCTCTTTCTTTGAATCTTTTTAGCTGTTCATCTTTTGATATATGAAGCCAGAATTTGAAAAGTAAAATCTTACCGTATTGGGTAAGCTGCTCTTCAAAATCGTTGATTTCTGAGTAGGCTCTACCCCATTCCTCTGGTGTGGCAAAATTTTCAACCCTTTCCACCAGAACCCTTCCGTACCATGACCTATCGTAGATGGTAACGAAACCGAATCTCGGGACATGTCTCCAGAATCTCCATAGATAATGATGGGCTTTTTCTTCATCAGTTGGAGCTGCCACCTGAATTACCTGGTAGAGTCTCGAGTCTATACCTTTTGTGATTCTTCTAATGCATCCACCTTTTCCTGCAGCATCCCAGCCCTCGAAAAGTATAATCGTTGAAATCTTTTTCTGATGTGCCTGCCAGGTGAGACCCCATAGTTTAAGCTGAAGTTTTTCCAGTTCTTTTTCGTAATCTTTTTTATTGATGGAAACCGATAGATCTACATTATCCAGGATGGATGGGTAATCATAGGATATGTTGACGTTTGAGGTAATACATTTTTGTACACCTTCTTTATGGCTTTTTATGGCGCCTTCATAGAGGTTTACGAGTGTTTCAACGACGTTTAGATTTCTGTTTCTCCAGTCATAAGCATCCACAAGAACCCATGGGGCTTCCACCCTATCAGTAATTCTTATGGATCTTGCTGCGGCATCGATTATCTCTTTATAATGTTTTACGTTTTTTTTGTTAATTCTAAATCTTGCTATCTCTTCGGGGTATTCTTTATAGATCTTCTTTACCTTTTTTTTCTGCCCCTCCTGAGAAAGGTGAAGCCAGAATTTTACCAGATATGTGCCGTTGTTGAATAGTGAACGTTCAAATCTCACTCTCCGTTGCATTCTTCTGTCAAATCTATCGATATCTATCCTTCCATAGGCTAAATCCAAAAAGGTGTTTTCGTACCAGCCTCCAAAGAGCAATGATGTGGTACCGGCGGCTGGCAATGCCCTCCAGTATCTCCAGAAGGGGGGTCTTTCCCTTTCCTCTTCTGTTTCCGCCCAGAATGTATGAGTTTTTATATATCTTGTGTCCATAAATTCTGTAATGAGATTTATAATTTCACCTCTACCAGCACCATCAACACCTGCAATGAGAATTGCAACGGGGATTTTAAGTTTTTTAGCTTCCAGCTGAGCAAAAAATAACCTCTGACGGAGATCCTGTATCTTTTCCTCGTATAATTGCTTATCTATTTTCTTTTCAAGCTCCACAAGTTCAAACATATCTTCCCCCTTTCTGTATGAGGTTTTTATAATGATAATATATATGAAATAAAAAAACAACTGTATCTTGTGAGTGGGGAATTAAATTTTTATAAATGCTCGTAGCCGTATCGGGATATATCAACCAGAGAATTATCTTTTTTCCTTAGAAACACACCTTCCCCATCTGTAATAAATCCGATTTCCAAAATATCAGGGAACTGTTTTCGGTATATTTTAAATTCAGACGAATAGTTTTTATCGATCGTAAAAGCTAATGCATACTCCTCACCTGAAGAGAGTATGTAATCAAAGGGGTTTTTTATGTTAAATTTTTCCAAATAAGAAATGTCAAAGTATTTTTCCTCAACTATTATTTTGACTTTACTACCTTCTGAAATATGGGATAGATCCCTGCCGAGTCCATCGCTTATGTCGATACAGGACGTCACATAATTTAACGAACCTAATAAACCACCAAGCGCCACCTCAGCCTTTTGATTATAATGGTAGTGGGGGTGTATGGAATGTTGGGCTATGCCCAGCTCTTTTTCCAGAGATAATTTTGATAATCCCACAGGTCTTGATAAAAATAGAATATCTCCGGATCTGGCGGTGGTTCTTTTGAGCAGAAATCTATTTTTTCTGCCTATTATGGTAAGTGACAGAAAGATTCCATGTACCGATCCAGTTGTGTCTCCACCTATCAGATCTATCCTGTAGTAATCGAGGACATATTTTAAATCGGTTATGAAATTTTCTAAATCTATACTTCCATCAGTCGATAATCCCAAAAGCGCATAAAAAGGTTGGGTACCCCCCATTGCGGCTATGTCACTGACGTTTGATGTAATGAGCTTAAAGAGTATATTTCTCAGACCTGCTTCCCTCTTGAAATGTACATCTGATACGATCAGATCTTTTGCTATGAGAAATTCTCCCAATAATGCGGCATCGTCTCCGATGCCTAGATCTTTATTCGAGAAGTAGTATCGGTTTAAGTCGGATAATTTTTTTATAAATTCAAATTCTTTCATCTTAGGGGAAAAACTCTCTAAATTTTTTTGAGGTTTCGTAGGGGCTTAGGCTTCTACATATCTCTGAGCTTACCGCCACCCCCTTTACACCGATGTCAACCAATTGATGGCAGTTTTGTAGATTTATACCACCAATCGCCACCGCTGGGATATCTGTCTTTGATACGATCTCTTTAATTCCATCTGGGCCTATTAATGGTCTTAAGTCATCTTTTGTGGATGTCAAAAAGGCAGGACCAACACCGACATAGCTTACTTTGCTTTTTTCCGCCACCTCCAGATCCTCGATATTATTACAGGAATATCCCACAAGAATGTCCGGATAAAGATCCTTTATGACATAAGGGGGTATATCTTTTACCCCCACATGAATAACATCTATCTCCAGAGCAAGAGCAAGATCCAACCTATCATTTACTGTTATCATAACGTCTTTATCTTTTGTGAGCTCTTTAATTTTTAATCCATTTTCATACCTTTGCTTTGCAGTTAGCTTCTTATCCCTCAATTGAATCGCCGTAACCCCACCAGATACCACTTGAGGGATAAATTCCTCAAGGGGGATTTTAAGCATATCTGTCTCAAGGATAAGGTACAACTTCAAATAGTCGCTAATTTTTTGTCTATATTTACTGCACATAATTTTCCACACATTGTACAAGAGTTTACATCGTTGTTCTTTTTAAATTTCTTCATTGCCTTTACTGGGTCTATTGCAAGAGAAAACATCCCTTCCCAATTTAGTTCTTTTCTGTATTTGCTCATAAGTATATCTTTTTCAATTGCACCCGGGTATCCTTTTGCAATGTCTGCAATATGGGCTGCTATCTTTGATGCTATTACCCCTTCCCTTACATCTTCGACGTCAGGTAAAGATAAATGCTCGGCAGGCGTAACGTAGCATAGGAAATCAGCGCCGGCGGCACCGGCAATTGCTCCACCTATGGCACTTGTAATGTGGTCATATCCAGGTGCTATGTCTGTTGGGAGTGGCCCCAGAATGTAGAAGGGAGCTTCGTTGCACAGTCTTTTCTGTAAAATCATATTTGCCTGTATCTGATTCAGAGGGACATGCCCCGGCCCTTCTATCATAGCCTGAACATTTTTCTTCCATGCTCTTTCCGCCAGTTCCCCTAATATTATCAACTCGTCAATCTGGGCTCTATCAGTGGCGTCTGCAATGGCACCGGGTCTGAAACCATCCCCTAAACTTAAAGTTACATCGTATTTATACGCTATATCCAATAGATCATCGTAAAATTCGTAAAGTGGGTTTTCTTTACCATTTCTTCTGATCCAGTCAGCAAGAATGGATCCTCCTCGGCTAACTATTCCACATACTCTGTTTGTTTTATCCATCCTTGCCACCGATTCTTTTGTGACGCCGCAATGCACTGTTATATAATCGATCCCCTGTTTACACTGCTCTTCGATTGATCTCAACAGCTTTTCTCCATCCATTTTGTAGGTGGGGATATTCTCCTCAGCTAACTTAGCTGCCACAGCATAGATTGGCACAGCCCCCACCATGACGGATGATTCTTCTAAAATGACGCTTCTTATCAAAGTAAGATCCCCACCTGTGGAAAGATCCATTACGCTATCTGCACCTGCTTCTATGGCCACTTTAAGCTTTTCCTTTTCGAATTCAAGTGTGGGGCAGTCTCCACTCGTGCCGATATTAGCGTTGATTTTTGTCCTGAGACCCTTTCCAATTCCCATTACTTTTTTGAAATCCCTATTTTTGTTTTTGGGGATAACTATTTTACCTTCTGCAATGTTTTTTAAAAGATTTGCTTCATCGATAGATTCCTCTTTTAGAATAATTTTCATCTCCTGTGTTAATATCCCCTTTTTGGCTGCTTCAAGCTGTGTCATATTTCCTCCGCATAGTATTATTTTTTCCGGAAGGTGGCTCCTGAGATAAACAAAAAAGCCACCCGACGAATGGTCGGATGGCTTTTTACTCACCCGTTCCCTTCGCCGGTATTACCCGGATCAGGTTCGAGGGGTATTTCTCAGCCCTTTATAAAAGAGCACCCCCACGGATAAATTTAAATATAACTATTTTAAAATAAAAATCAAGGTTTTTGTTGACATAATTTTTCTTAAAAAGTATTTTTATAAAAAAATATGGGGGTAATTATGCCAAAATACAGGTCTGCTACGACTACTTCCGGAAGGAATATGGCTGGTGCCAGGGCTCTCTGGAGAGCCACAGGAGTAAAAGAGGAGGATTTCAATAAAAAACCGATTATCGCTGTGGTAAACTCTTTTACTCAATTTGTTCCGGGTCATGTTCATTTAAGGGAGATTGGAAAGTTTATGGTGGAGGAGATAGAAAAGTCGGGTGGAATTGCCAAAGAGATGAATACAATCGCAATAGATGATGGTATTGCAATGGGGCATAATGGGATGCTTTATTCTTTACCGTCAAGGGAATTGATTGCTGATTCTGTGGAGTATATGATAAATGCCCATTGTGCCGATGCGATGGTATGTATTTCAAACTGTGATAAGATTACCCCGGGGATGATGATGGCGGCAATGAGGCTTAATATTCCTGCTATCTTTGTTTCGGGTGGACCTATGGAAGCTGGAAAAATGAACTTGAAAAATGAATTCAAAAAGATGGATCTTGTGGATGCAATGGTGGCCGCAGTGAGTAAAGATTATACAGATGAGGAAACGCTGATAATAGAGCGATCCGCCTGCCCTACGTGTGGATCCTGCTCCGGAATGTTTACTGCCAATTCCATGAATTGTCTGGCTGAGGCTCTGGGGCTTGCACTACCAGGTAATGGTACTTTGCTGGCCACCCATAAGTTAAGAAAGGGGCTATTTACCGCCGCCGCTAAAAGAATTGTGGAATTGTGTAAAATGTACTACGAAGATGGTGATGAGTCTATACTACCCAGATCTATTGCCAGCTTTGAGGTATTTGAAAATGCAATGACACTAGATATTGCAATGGGGGGATCCACCAATACAGTTTTGCATATTCTTGCCATAGCCAACGAGGCTAAAGTCAATTTTACGATGAAAGATATAGATAGATTGTCCAGAAAGACGCCCCACCTATGCAAAGTTGCCCCCTCTACTGATAAATATCATATAGAAGATGTCCACAGGGCTGGAGGGATTTATGGTATTCTTGGTGAGCTGGATAGGGCTGGACTTATACACAGTAAAGTGAAAACGGTTCATAGTAATACGCTGAAAGAGGCTATTGATAAGTGGGATATTAGAAATGGCGATGATGATGCTAAAAGATTTTACTCTGCAGCCCCAGGAAATGTTCCTACGCTGGAGCCTTTTTCTCAGGATAAATATTGGGATCTGGATCTTGATAGGGTAAACGGCTGTATAAGAAGTGTAGAGCATGCTTATAGCAAAGATGGTGGGCTTGCTGTGCTTTTCGGTAATATTGCAGAGGACGGTTGCATAGTAAAAACCGCTGGTGTGGATGAGTCGATTTTAAAATTTAAGGGTAGGGCAAGAGTTTTTGAAAGTCAAGAGGATGCAGTGGATGCTATTTTATCAGATAAAATAGTAGCCGGAGATGTTGTGGTGATAAGATACGAAGGGCCAAAAGGGGGCCCAGGGATGCAGGAGATGCTTTACCCCACAAGTTATCTCAAATCAAAGGGGTTGGGGAAGGTTTGTGCATTGATAACTGATGGTAGGTTTTCAGGTGGTACATCTGGTCTTTCCATAGGTCATATATCCCCAGAAGCTGCGGAAGGTGGGAATATAGCAATTATAGAAGATGGTGATGAAATAGTTATCGATATTCCGGAGAGGAGGATAGATTTGAATATATCCTCGGAGGAGATAAAAAAACGTAGGGAGAAACTGATAAATACAACAGGGTTTAGGCCAAAGTACAGAAAACGGGAGATTTCACAGGCTTTGAAGGCATATGCACTACTTACAACAAGCGCTGCAAGAGGAGCTGTGAGGGATCTATCAAAATTCGAAGGTAAATAACTTAAGGAGGGGCATTCCCCCTTCCTTTTTTTATACCGATTTATTCTTAAGTTTATATACCATAGCAAGAATTTCCGCCACCGCTTTGTAAAGATTTTCAGGTATCTCTTCACCTACTTCGACGGAAGAAAAAAGTGTTCTGGCAAGTGGCGGATCTTCGTGAATTAATACGTTATTTTTAGACGCAATCTCCCTTATCTTCAATGCGATAAGCCTCTGTCCTTTTGCCACCACTTTGGGGGCTCTATCTTTTGCCATATCGTATTTTATAGCCACGGCGTAGTGGGTGGGGTTTGTGATGACCACATCCGCTTTGGGTACTTCCTCCATCATCCTTTTTCTTGCCATTTCCCTTTGCATACTTCTAATTCTCTGTTTTATCAGGGGATCCCCTTCCATCTGTTTAAACTCCTCTTTTACCTCCTGTTTTGTCATTTTGAGGTCTTCATAATATTGCCATCTTTGATAAAGGAAATCGATCAATGCAATAACCATGATTATTATTGCCAGCTTAAACGAAACTTCATAAATCAGCTTGCCCAAAAAGTGTATCGATGAAATAGCATCTGCATCCGCAAGAGTGACTATTGTGGCTATTTTAGATTTTATTATGAAAAAAGCTGCAAAACCTAAGAAAAATATTTTTAAAATCGATTTTAAAAGTTCGAAAAGGGACTTTTTGGAAAACAATCTTCCAAAACCTGTTATTGGATTTACTCTGTCCCATTTCAGTTCAAGGGCTTTACTGGAAAAAATCACTCCAAACTGGATAATATTTGATAAAATAGCCACAAAAACAAGTATGAATAGTAGTGGTAATGTTACTTTTGCTATAGACTTTAAGACTTCAATAAGCAAAAGATAGGTACTTTCTTTATTTATCCTGTAGTTGTACATGGAAAAGTATGTGATAAAACTACTTTTAAACTCTTCCACCATTGGAGGCATGTAAAAGTATAATATCAGTACCGCAACTAAAAAGGTGGTACCTGTGGCTAATTCTCTACTTTTTGGTACGTTACCTTCTTCTATCGCTTTTTGTTTCCGCCGAGGGGTGGCTTCTTCCGTTCTATCTGAGTCGTTATCCGGCATTAGACACCTAAGTATCGAAAAAGTCTTAGAATATTATTTAGATATTCATACATCAAAGATTCAAACATACTGTAAAAAAATGTCAAACTTGTGATGATGACGAGCAAGCCACCTGCTATCTGTATTGGGAAGCCGATGATAAGGATATTTAGCTGAGGTACCAGCCTTCCCATAATTCCTAAAACCACCTGGGTAACTAAAAGTGTAACAAATATTGGGGCAGTGATTTTCAGAGCTGTAAGAAATATTTTGGAAAAAATAGTTACAATAAAGATATAAGATTCTTTGTTGAATACAAATACCCCAAGAGGTATCATTTCAAATGACTTTACAATAGCCTGAATTATGTATAGATGCCCGCCAATGACGAGAAAGAAAAGAATCATGATGATATTTTGAAATTGAGCCACCAGTGATATCTGGGCATTGTTCTGAGGATCAAGGACGTTTACTATACCAAATCCCATCTGGGTACCTATCACCTGACCTCCAAATTGTACCCCAATAAAAAGAAATCTTCCGATTAAGCCGGTGGCTATTCCTATCAACAATTCTTTGATTATGATAAGTATCAGCAAAAGGTTATTCGCTTTTGATAGATCTATAGCTTTTATAAATGGGAATATTAGAATCCCGATTAAAATGGATAAAAATAGCTTGATTCTGGCAGATACAATCTCACTTCCAAAAACTGGAGCGGTAAATATGATACCACTTATTCTTACAACTGTAAGAAAAAAAAGTACAATTTTGTTGGTATCAAATAAAAATTCAAACATTTACATCAATACCTGTCCCCCGCATACTTCATATACTGGATACGTTCGAATGCCTTAAAACCACCATCAAATTTAGTGGCTACCCCGATGATATCATTCACAGATTTAAAATGCTTTCTATCAAGGTAATTATTAATATCATTTACTATTTCAGGTATAACACCATACCCTTTTTTGTATATTGCTGAAACGATCTGAAATGTTTTAGCTCCGGCCATGAGATGCTGAAGGGCAATATTTGAATTGTGAATACCTGTGCTTGCGGAAATATCTATATTTATCTGGTTATTACACACAGCGACGTACCTTAAAACCTGATAGGTTTCCTCTACACAGCTATACACTTCAAGTCCATGGAATTTCATATTTTCCACATCTATCGACATACGGAAGAATTTGTTAAACATTGTTATACCATTTGCACCAGCATCTTTCAATTTTTTTACCATAAGGGGTACCGAAGTGAAATAATATCCTATTTTAACAGCTAAAGGTATTTTTATCGCATTTCTTACAGAAGAAACTATCTCCACATATTTTTTTTCAATATCTCTTGGGTCTTCTTTTATACTAAAAGGGATATAAGCGATATTCAGCTCAAGTGCATCTGCCCCTGCATCTTCTATCTGTCTGGCATAATCCACCCACCATTTTCCCCCAAGGCAGTTTACACTGGCTATCACTGGGATGAATAGTTTGTCTTTGGCCTCTTTGATAAAGTCTAAATACTTTGTGGAACCATAAAGTTTACTGGTATCATTTAGAAAATATTCAAAAGCCTCCGGATGATAGTCATCCGAAAGGGCTAAATCTTCCGAAAGCTCCTCTTCAAAAAGTGACTTTAATACGACAGCACCAGCCCCAGACTCTTCAGCCTTTAGGAGTCCGCCAATATTTTTTGTCATTGTGGAGCTACCCACTATCAAGGGGTTTTTCAATTTTATTCCCATAAAATCTACTTTTAAATCGGCCATAAAATCTCCCATCTTTTTTGTTAATATTAATATTTTACTTTGATAATTTCAACAAAAAAAGTTTTTTATCTGGTCATTAAAGCTAAATTTGTAATATCAGGAAAAAAACTTGTGTTTTTAATAATTTTTAGGTATTAATTAGATTATGAGGAAATTTGCAGTTTGTTTTCATCATACAAAAGAAGATTTAAGAGTATGGGAAAGATTTATTGACTATTTGTCTGAAAAGTTTGGTGAGGATTTCGATCTTGTTACGTATACCTCTTTTCTGGAAGAGCGGAAGAGAAGTAGACGGGATGATTACGACGTTGTATTCCAGAATCCAGAAACAGTATTTCTTCTCTTAGATAGAGGATATATCCCTATTGCAAGGTTTGATAATCAATGGGATACTGTTTATTATCTTAGAAAGAAAAAGTTTGATAAAGATAAAAAACTGTTAAAAGTTGGTATCTTACCAATAAGATCTATTTATTCTACTCTTTTGGAGTTGGAAAATATCGGTTTTGACATAGACAAGCTTGATTTTATCATATATGAAAGCCTTAAAGATATTCATTCAGCATTACTCAATGATGAAATAGATATCGGTATTACCCGTAAAGATATCTTTTCACATCTCCCGGTGGACTTCCAATCACAGATGGATATCCTTCTTGAATTCAATATTGGGATATTTCATTCCTTTATGGTTAAACCGACTGATCTGGATTTCAGGAGTAAAATAGAAGATATCTTATTCAATATGCACAGTGATCCCCGTGGATTGGATATTATTAAGAATCTTGATTCTGACAAGATTGTGCCGATAGGATATGAGTTTGGTTTCCTGGATAGACTTAATAAGATTGGGGAAAAGATATTTGAATACAGAAACTATCGAAGCTTTTTTAAGGTAATTGATCAGGTTACAAATATTGGAGTGATAATTTATGGAAACACGGTAAAGTATGCCAATAAGTATGCTTTAGGATTTTTGAAATATAATGAAAAAGAATTGTATAAATTGGATGTTGTGGAGCTGTTTGAAAAAAGCAAGGCAGAATTTGTAAAAAATAACGTATCAAGGAGGTTGGCTGGGGAGTTTTTTGATGTCAAATATAAAAATATAAAAATGGTGGCTAGAAATGGGGAGATTCTCGATGTGGAGGGGTTTGCTTCCACAGTGATTTTTCATGGAAAACCATCAGGAACCTTTATTTTCATTGATAATAGAAAAAATGTCTTTTTGGAGAAGCTTTTTTCTGGAATAAAGAAACTCAATCATATAATTACTTTTTTAGACGACAAGGAAGAGGTATTTAAAAAGCTTAGTGAGAATATTACCACTGTAATGGGGCTTTGCTTTTCAAGGGTGATTTACTATGAGAATGGTCTACAGCATTCAGAATATACCTATGGTACCCCTTTAAAACTCCTGGAAAAGATAGAGATAAATGATAAAAATATCTTAATGGATATCGTTTCTGACGATAGTGGAAATATCAAAGCAATTGTATTTGTGATTCCTATTTTCATTGAGGATAGATTGATTGCCATTATTGAAGTTCACACTCAAAAGTATATCAATTTCCTCGATGAACTTGTGGTATTGATGGAGGAATTAAAATCGGATATTACTTTTATATTACAGAAAATAGAAAAGGATGAGAAAGCCCTGTGGTTTTACAATGCCATTAAATCATCCAAAGATTTATGTTTTATAACAGATTTTGAAGGTAAAATATTATTCCACAATGAAGCGGTGGCTAAGGTATCTGGTTATTCTTCTGAAGAGATCATTGGTAAGACGCCTGCTATATTTAAGTCTGGAAGTATGAGTAGAGATTTTTATGATAGATTTTACCAGATAATCAAAAGTGGTAATGAATTTTCTGGAATTTTTATAAATAAAACAAAAAGTGGACATTTATTTTATATCGATGCCACTGTAATACCGATAATGAAGAACAAGGTGATAAAAGGTTATGTTTCGATTGGGAAAAATATTACAAAGGAGATACTACTTCAGAATGAAATAGACAGAGTTAGATATGAGGATCATCTCACCGGATTATACAACTACCTTGGTTTTCAACATAAGGCAAACGAATTTTTAAAATCAAATCCAGAATCTATATCGGCATTTGTTTTGGTGGATATTGATAATATGAGTTTTATAAATAACACCTATGGCTTTGCTTTTGGTGACGAAGTTTTGAAAATAGTGGGGAATTCTCTGAAAAAATTAACAAAAGAGAGGGACATCGTTTCAAGGGTTGGAGGGGATGATTTTGCGGTATTATTTTCAAATATCAAAAAGAAAGAGAATATAATAAAAATAGTTGAGAGATTATCGAGCTTTTTCCAGAAAAAATTTCTTATTGAAAACGAGTCGATTTACATTAATGTGAAGATTTCGATAGTTATATATCCATTTGATGGAAAAGATATTTTGAGTATTATGAATAAAGCTTCTTTAGTACTTTCTAAAATGAAAAAGATGGATGATTTTATTCAGTTTTACGATCCAGATCTTGAAAAGCAGGCAGAGCAATATATGATTGTGGAGGATCTTTTATCCACTGCAGTTGAGGAAGATAGATATATACTACATTATCAGCCATATTTTTATACAGATACCCTGGAGTTGGCTGGTTTTGAAGCTCTCATAAGGCTAAAAGATAAAGAAGGTAATATAGTATACCCTGGCTTTTTCATCGATCATCTTGAGCAATCAAAACATATTGACAGCTTTGAAAAATGGCTTATCAATGAGGTATCGGAGCTTATTAAAGAAACAGGTTATAATATTTCTATAAACATATCGGCAAAAGGTCTTGATATTGATAGCTTTGTATCAAAGTTTTCTCATCTGACACCTGATATTTCAAAAAAAATTACTGTAGAGATTACTGAAAGGGAATTTAATGAAAACACGGATCTTTTTGTGGATAATTTTTATGAGTTTAAGAAAAAGATGAATTTAAAACTGGCTCTTGACGATTTTGGTACCGGATATTCTTCCCTTTCCAGACTTAAATATTTACCATGCGATATTTTAAAAATAGATATTAGTTTCATTCGGGATATGTTTAAAAGTGAAAAGGATACAGCTTTTGTGAATGCTATGATAGATTTAGGTAAGAGATTTGGTTACACCACTCTGGCAGAAGGTGTTGAGACTTTGGAGCAATTGGTATATCTCAAAAATAATGGGTGTGATATCATTCAGGGTTATCTGCTGGGGAAACCTTTGGATAAGGGTATCCTTTACAGTACAGATTGGAAAAAGTATTCCGAAAACCTCAGAAAGCAATATTTCAAATAGATTGCGATATTTTAAACTCCTACGAATTTAGCACATTTTTAGTTTAAATTTTCCTACCAATGTTAAAAGCCTCTGGGCGAGTTCCCTTAAATTTTCCGACTGAATTCTGTTTTGCTCAGTAATTTCAGACACAGCGGAAACTACAGAAATGTTTGCGGATATCTCGTTTGCAGCTGAGCTTTGCTCTTCAACTGCCGTTGCTACTGAATTGATTTTGTCTGCTATTTCCACAACTCCGCTTAAGATTTCATTAAAACTCGAATTTAGTTTTTCAATAATTATTACGCTCTCCGAAGCAGCTTTACTTATGTTATTCACATCCCTTACTGATGCATCAACCTCTTTTTGTATATTTTTTATCATACTATTTATTTCTGAAATAGACTTTGCTGTTCTTTCAGCTAATTTTCTAATCTCATCAGCAACAACTGCAAAACCTCTACCAAACTCACCTGCTCTTGCCGCTTCAATAGCCGCATTTAAAGCAAGAAGATTAGTTTGATCGGCAATCTCTCTTATAACCTCTAATATTGACCCAATCTCTTTTGATGCATCCCCAAGCTTTTGTATATTTTCCCCAGATTTTTGAACAGAGTTTGATAGGTCACTAACATTACTTACAGCTATTTTCAAATCATTTTTCCCTTTATCGGCAAGATCTTTTACTGAGGATACTTCTCTTGATATACCACCGATATTATTTGTAATCTCCTGTATTGAGGCGCTCATTTCATGCACAGCTAGCTCCACCTGAGATACGTTTGCTGTTAGATGGTTAATGGCTTTTGACATCTCTTTAGAGGATAAATCTATAGAATCCGACGACTGGATAACATTATCTGCTGATTTTTTTACACTACAAAGAGTATTATTCATCTGATATTTCATTTCTTCTACATTTTTGATGATAATTCCCATTTCATCGTTTCTGTTGTATTCAATTGATGTTGTCAGATCCCCTTCAGAAATTGATTTAAATTCAGCTGATAGGATGTCTACAGGTCTGGTTACATATTTATTGAAAATAAATCTTATAATTAAGAAAAGTACTATTAATATTGCTATGCTGACCGAAGTAAACCATATTTTTATCGATTTTATAACGGGCCCGATAAACTCATCTTCGTAAGAGCCTGCTGCAATGATCCAGTCTAAGTTTTTGTAATATGTGAATGCAACAACTTTAAATTTTCCTTCCCATGGATATCTTAATACCCCCTCTTTCTTGTTAATAATCTCTTTTATGAAATCGAAATTAGAAATATTTTCACCCTCTTTCTTAAAAGATGGAGGTAATTCGAATTTGACGGAGGGTTTAAAAGAAAAGCGGGTGGCGGGACTCGAACCCGTGACCTCAACCTTGGCAAGGTCGCGCTCTACCAACTGAGCTACACCCGCGATGGGACTGAACTTATAGATAATTTTTTTATAAATGTCAACTACTTTTTTAAAAAAATTGTAATAAAATTGTTTATTTATATTTAATAGATATATTATTCTTTTTGATCAATAAGTTAAAATAGTACGTGTTCAAAATAAAAAGGTGGGTTGCCCCACCTTAGTTTCTTATTTTTCTTATTTAAGGAATGAGTATTGATGCTCTGTGTGGTCTTTGTAGGTTCCATTCAATATAGCCACAACGTCTTCGATGAAGACAAGCTCCTCATTGGTAGGTATGACAAATACTTTTACTCTGGATTCTGGCGTTGATATCTCTGTTTCTCCAGATTTACTGAAGGTTTTTTTATTTTTTTCAAAGTCAATTATAATGCCTAAGTTTTCCAACCCCTGAAGGGCTTTTTCTCTTATCAGCCATGCATTTTCTCCAACACCGGCGGTAAATACTATGGCATCTACTCTTCCAAGCACTGCATAGTAAGCCCCGATATATTTTTTTAATCGATATGCTTCAATTTCCAATGCCAGATTGCATCTATTATCCCCCTGTTCACTTCCGGCGATAACATCTCTTCTATCAGTGTATTTTCCGGTAATACCAAGAATGCCAGATTTTTTATTCAAAATATTATCCATCTCTTTGGGGGTTACGTTGAGTTGCTGCTGCATAAATAGTGGTACCGCAGGGTCAAGATCCCCGCACCTTGTACCCATAACAGCTCCTTCCAGTGGTGTAAGCCCCATCGATGTGTCCACTGATACACCATTTTTAATAGCAGTATGAGATACGCCATTGCCTATATGCATTGTGATAATGTTGCACTCTTTTGCAGGTTTTCCAAGCAAAGCGGCTGCCCTTTTGGAAACATAAAGATGGCTTGTGCCATGGAATCCATATCTTCTCACACCATATTTTTCGTACCATTCATATGGGACTGCGTAAAGATAGGCATACTCCGGCATTGTTTGGTGAAAAGCGGTGTCAAATATTGCCACATGAGGTACATCTGGTAAGACTTTCTGTGCCCCTCTGATACCAGCAAGATTGGGGGGATTATGCAGTGGCGCAAGATGCTGAACCTCTTCGATGGCCTTCACCACCTCTTCTGTAATCAATACACTTCTTTTAAACTTTTCCCCACCATGAACAACTCTGTGTCCTACTGCGGAAATTTCAGAAATTTTTGAAATTACCCCTTTTGTGGGGCTTTCCAATGTGTGCACCACAAGGTTTATGGCGGCGATATGATCGTGACATTCATATTCTTCCCTGTGAGTTTCTTTTCCAGGTACTTCATGGACGATGAAGGAATCTCCGATTCCTATCCTTTCAACAATCCCTTTTGCAACTACTTTTTGATTTTCCCAATCATACAATTGATATTTTACCGATGAACTTCCACAATTTAAAGCAAGGATCTTCATAAACTCCTCCTAAGCCTGCACTGCTGTGATGGCAGCTACATTTACGATATCCATATATTTACATCCTCTTGATAAATCGTTGACCGGCTTTCTAAGACCCTGAATGATTGGACCTATTGCCTCCGCCCCTGCTATCCTCTCCACAAGCTTGTATGCTATGTTGCCTGCGTCCAGATCCGGGAAGATAAGGACGTTTGCTTTTCCGGCAACATTGCTACCTGGTGCTTTCTTTTCCCCAACAGCTTTAATAAGAGCGGCATCCGCTTGCATTTCACCATCTATCATCAGATCCGGGGATATCTCTCTTGCTATTTTCAATGCTTCTAATACTTTGTCGATGTCTGGATGCTGGGCACTTCCTTTGGTGGAGAATGATAGCATGGCCACTTTTGGCTCTTCCTCGAGGAAAGATCGGCAGCTATCCGCAGTGGCTATTGCTATTTCAGCCAGCTGTCTTGAATCTGGATTTGGGTTTACTGCACAATCAGCGAAAAGTATGGCACCATCTTTACCAAATTCTTTTTTATTTGTAACCATAATAAAACAACTTGAAACTGTGTTAATCCCAGTTTTTGTACCGATTACTCTGATGGCCGCCCTTAATACATCTGCAGTTGTGTTGCAGGCTCCGGTAACACACCCCTGAGCTATATCCTGCTCCACAAGCATAGCCCCAAAGTAAAGAATATCTTTCATACAATTTAAAGCTTCTTCTTCACTCATCCCCTTTGATTTCCTTTTATTATAGTATGCACCCGCAAAATCGTTTAGATATTTACTGGTGGTGGGGTTTATTATTTCGCAGCTAATAGGGTATCCTTTTGCTTTAAAAAGAGATTCTATTTTTTGTTCATCCCCAAGGACTATTACTTTTGCAAGCTTGTTTTGAACAATGGTGTGGGCTGCATCAATAGTTCTCTCATCATGACCTTCTGGTAAAACGATAGTTTTTTGCCTTTGTTTGGCCATTTCCCAAAATTTTTCCATTAGTGACATAAGGCACCTCTTAAATAGAATTATTTTTTATTTTAGCTGAAAAATATTATGCTGTCAAGTTAATATTAAAATAGTTTAATATCACAAAATATTTCTATGTTAAAACTGTCCTTTAAAGTATTTCAAGCTTAGATTCAAAAGTTTAGATATTGATCCTAGTGCATTTTTTAGCCTATTTTGGTTAAAAACGGAGAGCTCATTCGGGTTTATGTATTTACTTATTGTTCTACCATTTTCAGCATCTTTTATTTCTTTTGTAAGTGCAAGGTCCACGACGGTTTCATAGGCTGATATTATCTTAGTGACAGTTTCTTCGGATAATATTTCGTTCATCTTAAGTTGCTTAGCCCTATCGATCGTATTGAGTTGTCTGATGTTATTGCTGAGACTGAATGCTCTGACAATATCTGTGATGAATGTGAGGGCTGAATTCTTTAGGTTTAACATACCAGCATGTTCACCACTTTTTTCCACTATAAAATTCCCAAAAAATGTTATCGGTATCTTAAAATGTGTCTCCCTTTCAAGCATCTGTATGAGAAATAGGGGTCTGGAGGCAACTATCTTTAAAATAAAGTCCCTTAGATTTTCCACCAGCTCGATATTGCCGTAGAATGTGTCCATATCAAAAACGATATTTGACCATGTAAATCCCTTGTCTTCAGCGTTTAGTGTAATCACATCTATCTGTTTTTTCCATTGGGAGAGCTTTCGTGACATCTCGGGATTTGTGACCATCACATTCCCTTTGCATTTTTCATAACCAACGTAATCAAGCTTTTCGGTAAAAAGCTTTCCAAAATCCATCAGTATAGATATCTCTTCATCACCCAAATCGTCCCCAAAAATATATCCATTATCCTGATCCGGATTAAGCATCATCTCTTTTCGTGCTCCGCTACCCATAATTATGATTGCATAATTTAAGTCGGATATATTCTTTCCAGTGGAATTCTGGAATTCTTCAAGGCATAGTTTGTGAACCTTTTTTTGTATATTTATATGTATTGTGGAAATTGTTGGCAGGATTTCAGATGTCATTCTGCTATTGTCCAATAGATGTTTTACAACAATGTAAAGGTTATTTTTTATGGACTTTAGCTCTTCATAGGAACTGGCATTTTCAATGTTTAGGGTGAAGGTACTAGCTGTTGCATAAAATATCTTCAAAAGATCTTTATTTGAGACAATTCCTAAGGGTTTATCTTTTTCGGTGACAATAGCATAATCCTGATTTTTGGATTGCATTTCTGATAACACTTCTATGGATGGGTAATCTTTAGGCACCTTGATGGGATTAGTTTCCATAAAAAATGAGACATTTGCAGATAAATCTATATCTTCTTGTGAAAGAAATTTATGCACAATATGTTTTGATGTTATTAAACCTTTGACGTTGTTTTTTTTATCAGTTATGACCACCGAACCGATATTCTTTTTGCTCATCAGTTTTGAGGCATTTAGTATTGTGTCATCCTCATTCAAGGATTGGACGTTTTTAGTCATAAACGCAGATATCGGTTTGTAAGTCAACTGCAATGATTTGGTTGAACTATCACCTTGAAGAAGTCTGAATCTTTCAGAAACAAGATTGTAAAATCTATTTTTAAAAACTTCAAAATCACTAATTAATTTATAAATGCAGATTTCCGGAAAAAAAATCAATTTTACGAAATCTTTTGCTACTGCACTTACTAAATAAGTTGATTTACCTAAAAAGGTGGTTATTCCCAATATAGATCCATAACCCATTTCCGCAATAGGTTGTTCATTATTAATAAATAAGACTGAACCTTCTAAAACAAAATATACTCCTTTGTGATAAGTTTCATTCTTTTCAAAAAGTTTTTCATTTTTATTTAATTCAACTATAGATGAGTTTCCAAGTATTATTTTTAAATTTTTATCAGGTAAATCTGAGAACAAATAATGGTTTTTTAAATTAACTATTAATTTTTCAATATTATCTATCGTTATCTTGTTCATAATAAACTCCTTCTTTTAATTATAATGTAAATAAAAGATATTTGCAAGAGAAAATTATTTTAATAACTTGAATTATAAGTTAAAATTATTAATTTTTAGTAGATAAGTATGGATTTAGATCTAGTCGAGTTTAAAAAAAATTTAATTTTTATAATCCTAATATGTTTATTCACTATACAGGTATATTTCATAGTTATAAATGTGTTACCTAATTTTGTCTCTATTTATAAAATATTTAAAAAAAATATTGACACATGTCTATAAAAGTGTTATTTTTAATACAAACAATGTTATATAAAATTTTAGATTGAGTTTTTTACACCCAGTAAAAAAGGTCGGTTGGGTGGAGTAGTTAATAAAAGGTTTAAAATTTTTAAAATTAAAAAAATGTGAGGTGTTTTATGGACAAAAAAGCAAGAGAGGTGCTTGAATCACAAAAATTTAAGTCCCTTGTAGTAAAAAAGTGGACAATTAGTTATGTTTTACTGGCATTACTTTTTATAGTGTATTATGGCTATATTTTTCTCATCGCGCTTAACAAGTCAGCATTAGCTATTAAGGTTGGCCAGTATACTAATATTGGACTTATTCTGGGTGTACTTGTTATAGTTGCAGCATGGATTTTGACCGCTTACTATGTCTGGTGGGCAAACAACACCTACGACAAAGAAGTGGAAGAACTTAAAAAGATGTTATAATACCGGGAGGGATATTTATGGATAATGCAACTACTGCAGTACAACAGTTTTCTTTTGGTAAACCCAATGCTTCATCAATTTTGTTTTTCTTTCTAGTTGTTGTTATTACATTGCTTGCAACGTATTTTGCAGCTAAAAAATCACAAAAGACTGCCAGTTCTTATTACACAGCTGGTGGTGGTATATCTGGGTTTCAGAATGGTTTAGCCCTTGCTGGGGACTATATGTCTGCGGCATCGTTCCTCGGGATATCTGGTATGGTGGCTTTAAAAGGTTATGATGGTATAATTTATGGCGTTGGTTTTCTTGTGGGCTGGCCTGCGCTTCTTTTCCTCATAGCAGAACCCCTTAGAAACCTTGGTAAGTATAGCTTTGCAGATGTTGTGGCTTTTAGGTTGAATGCAAAACCGATTAGGACTGCGGCTGCTATTGGTGGTCTTTTAGTTTTACTTTCATATACGACTGCCCAGATGGTTGGCTCTGGATCACTCATCAAGCTTCTTTTTGGTATGTCATATGAGGTTGCTGTTATTATAGTGGGTGTTGCAATGCTTATATACCTTCTTTTGGGTGGTATGCTTGCAACAACATGGGTACAGATTATCAAAGCTACACTTCTTCTTGGTGGGGTAACCTTGATCACTCTTCTTGTTCTTGTTAAGTTTGGTTTCAATCCTGGTGAATTATACGGAGCTGTGGCTGCTAAATATGGGGATAAAGCCCTTGAACCTGGTGGCTTTATCAAAAGTGCTGCTGATGCTTTTTCTCTTGGTCTTGCATTGATGCTTGGTTTACTTGGTCTTCCACACATCCTTATGAGATTCTTCACCGTTCCAAATGCTAAAGAGGCCAGAAAGTCGATCGTATGGGCTACTACATGGATAGGTTATTTCTATATAATCATCCCAATAGTAGGTTTTGGTGCATCAGTGCTTGTCACAAGAGAAACAATCACATCCATCGATAAAGGTGGTAATATGGCGGCAGTAATGCTTGCTGAAGTGTTGGGCGGATCTCCTCTTATGGGTTTTATCTCTGCCGTTGCATTTGCTACGATTCTTGCGGTTGTGGCTGGTCTTACAATAGCCGCTTCAGCAGCTCTTGCAAATGACATCTGGATTGGTGTTTTCAAAGGTGGACAGGCAACA
>PNIN01000078.1 GCA_002878065.1 Calditerrivibrio nitroreducens | reverse complement strand
CCTACCCCTCATCAATCCAAATCTTGGTCTTACTTCATCTCTAAATTTTGTCTGGATCTGGTATAGGTTTATAGGGAGATCTTTGTAAGATTTTATTTCGTTTCTTACTATATCGGTAACCACCTCTTCGTGAGTGGGACCCATACAGAAATCTCTATCGTGTCTATCTTTGAACCTTAATAGCTCCTTACCATAAACATTCCATCTACCACTTTCCTTCCATAACTCAGCAGGAACTACAGCCGGCATCAATATCTCAATGGCACCAGCCTCATTCATATATTTGCGGATAATATTTTCTACTTTTCTTATTACTCTTAACCCCATGGGAAGATAATTATAGATACCAGCAGCAACTTTTCTTATCATTCCAGCTCTCACCATCAACTTGTGGCTAACAACCTCGGCATCTGAAGGGGTTTCCCTTAAAGTAGGTACAAAATAGTTAGAAAGACGCATATCCACCTCTTTGATTATTGTTTTGAAATTTATAGCAAGATATCGCTAAATTATCAACCAAAAAGATTGACCAATGCCTGGTAAGGTACCAAAACTCCTATATTTATTTGGTTATAACAAAATTATAAGTATATTTTATCCACATACCTTTTAAATTCCTCAAAATCATCCTGTCTTTTTACTATTTCAGTGCCTATTACAAAGCCGTCTGCATAAGATAAAATTGTAGAGACATCATCTACACTTTTCACACCAAAACCTATAATAACTTTCTTATCTGTAAAACTTTTTATTTCATTATATTTTATCTTTATATTTTCACTCCTGAAATCCACTTCACCTCCAGTAATCCCTCTGATGCCTATGAAATAGACAAAACCACCATTAAAACCGTTTAGTTTTTTTAAATCTTTTTCTCTGGATTCAGGTGTTGCAAAAGGGATAATAGGTATAGAAAACCCTTTTTTTATAAAAAATTCATGGCCAATGTTGGGTAAATCCGCCACAATCACACCGTCTAAAATAGATTCAAATCTTTTGGAAAACCTTTCTAAACCATAATTATAAATGATATTTGAATACGTCATTATATAAATTTTTTTACCATTATTACATTGTATAATATCTGCTATATCGTCTATATTATAACCTTTTTCAGCAACTTCATTGGAAGCTTTTGCAATAATTGGTCCATCTGCCACCGGATCGTTAAAAGGTAAGCCTACTTCGATAAAATCCACTTTAGATCTGCATAGATATTCAAACTCTCTAATAAAAAGATCCCTATATGGATAATCCGCCAGAATATATGCACCTTTCATTAAAGCCCCCTATTCTTTTCATATTCTGCTACTATTCCCATATCCTTGTCTCCCCTTCCGGATAATAGGATAACAATAGTTTTATTTTTAAAATCTTCATAATTTTTTATAAAATAACCCAAAGCGTGGCTTGATTCCAGAGCCGGCAAAATTCCTTCATATTTTGTGAGGGTATAAAACCCCTTCATAGCCTCATCGTCGTTTACAGATAGATATTTGACCCTGCCTGTGGAATGAAGATAGGCATGCTCTGGTCCTATACCAGCATAATCAAGACCGGCGGAGATGGAATGAACAGGCGCGATCTGACCATCATCCCTCTGTACAACAAAGCTCAAACTACCCTGAAAAATCCCCAATCTACCGTGGTTTATAGACATAGCATGTTCACCCAATCTACTCGACATACCTCCAGCTTCAACCCCAATAAGATTAACACTTTCAATATCCAAAAAACCTTTAAAAATACCTATGGAATTGCTCCCGCCCCCAACACAAGCAATTATGTAGTCAGGATAAGATTTTATTTCTTTTTCAAAAAATTTCCTCGTTTCCATTCCTATCACAGATTGGAAATAGGCAACTATCGTGGGGAATGGATGGGGACCCAGGGCAGAACCCAAAACGTAATGTGTAGTTTCTACATTTTTTATCCAATCCCTCAAAGCCGCACTGACGGCATCTTTCAATGTTCTACTACCTTCATCCACTACTTTAACTTCAGCACCCAACAGTCTCATACGTCTAACATTTATCTCCTGTCTTTCCGCATCTATTTTCCCCATATATATGGTACATTCAAGTCCGAGCAATGCGGCAACAGTAGCCGTTGCAACCCCATGTTGTCCAGCTCCTGTTTCGGCAATAACCCTTTTTTTACCTATTTTTTTGGCCAATAACCCCTGCCCAAGGGTATTATTGATTTTATGGGCACCTGTATGCAAAAGGTCTTCTCTTTTTAAATAAACCTTTGTTCTATACATATTTGACAGATTCCTGGCAAAGTAAACAGGTGTTGGCCTACCGGCGTAGGTATTGAGGAGATGATTTAGTTCTGAGATAAATGATTCATCATTTTTAAACCTTTCAAAAGCCTCTTCTAACTGATCCAGAGCAGGTATCAACGTCTCAGCTACAAACTGACCTCCAAATTCACCAAAAAAACCTTTCATAGATCCTCCAATTACTTCAAATTTTTTATAAAATCTCTCATTAACTCTTTACTTTTAATACCAGGCGAAATTTCCACTCCACTTGAAACATCCACCCCAAAAGGGGAATAAGCTTTTACTACATCTACCACATTTTCTGGAGTTAACCCTCCAGCTATAATTGTCTTATCTCTTATTTCATAAAACCATTCAGGTATCTCATAAAAGACCCCGCCACCTTTACTTTTATCTAAAATATAAAGTTCTGCCTCTTTGTCTGGCCTATTCTCAATGGAATATATGAGTTTTTTATCAACCTTATACTCAGAAATCTGATAATAATCGAAATAGCCCTTCACATCTCTAATCTCGTCATAGCTGATTCCAACAGCCACAGTGGCTATTTTACCTCTTGAGTAATCCGCAAGCTCTATCCCTTTAACTTTATCAACAAATCGTTTACTCTTAGGATAAAAGACAACTCCTATTGCATCAAATCCAAGCTCAATAGCCCAATCAATATATTCTTTACTGGTTATACCACAAACCTTAACAAACATCTTTCAAACCTCTATAAAGTTTTGTGAAAGTATCAGTTAAATTTTTAGACCTCATCAAAGAGGTACCTATCAGAAATCCCTTTGCTCCAGCTCTTTTAAACATTTTTAAATCGTTTTCGTCCTCTATTCCACTTTCTGCCACCACAAAATCATGTTTAACCTTACTGATAATCCTGGCAGCATTATTTTTATCTATCTGAAATGTATCAAGATTCCTTGAGTTTACACCAACCATCTCCACCTTTAAATCTTTCACCCTTTCATACTCCAATTCCGTATGAATCTCCAGAAGTATATTAAGAGAAAGCTTTTTTGCGTAGGAGACAAGTTTATGCAAAAGGTTATCATCCAATATCGTCGCTATCAGTAAAACAGCATCTGCTCCAAAACTATATGCATAATCTATTTGAATCTCAGATATGATAAAATCTTTACAAAGAGTCGGTATCGAAAGGACCTGAGAGGCTTTTAATAGATATTCAAACGAACCTCCAAAAAATTTTTCATCAGTTAAAACACTCACCATACCTGCACCGGATCGCTGATACTCCAGCACACATTCTTCCAGATCCATCTCGTTATTTATAATGCCCGCAGATGGTGAAGCCTTTTTAAATTCAGCTATAATTGGATTGTTTAAAAGAAACTTTCTCGGATCCAGAATAGTTTTCTCCCTTTTTAGCTCTATTCTGGGTAGTGTCTTTATATACTCTTTTTTGTAGTTTACTATCTCCAATAGTTTATTATTCATTTTCCCCTCTTAGCTGCTGAATTTTTCTGTAAGCATTCCCAGATTTTATATTATCGTATGCCTTAAGATAATGTTCTTTTATATCTATTTTATCCATAATAAAAAGTGCCACTGCAGTGTTCAATGCAAAAATTTTTGTAATTTCGTCATTTTCACCTTTTATCCCTTCCATAAAAAGATTAACTGCTTCCTCCTTGTCTTCCACCACCGGCAGAGGGAATGGCTTAAAGAATTCTGCAGGATCAACAAAGAAGTAATCGATTTTACCATTTTCAATAATGTATGCTTTTGTGATATCAGAAGTGGAGATTTCATCAAAACCATCATCTGAAGAATAGATCACAATATTTTTCTTGCCAAGCATCAAGGCTGCATCTGTGTAAGTTTTAAGCATCTCCCTTTTACTTATACCAATAATCTGATAATCCGGATTTCCTGGATTCATCAAAGGTCCCAAAAAATTAAATATGGTGGATGTCATGATCTCTTTTCTTATCTTTGCCACATTTTTCAAAATAGGATGGTAAAATGGCGCAAAAAGGAAAACAAATCGATTATCAATAAAATATTTCTCCGCATCGGTCTTCTCAAGTCTGCAAGGGATATGAAGCAGATCAAGGATATCAGCTGATCCAACTTTACCAGATTGGGCAACATTACCATGCTTGATAACCGTATACCCCATAGAAGCAAGGTTAATCGCCACCGCTGTTGATATATTTATTGTGGATTTACCATCTCCACCTGTACCGCATGTGTCAATGGTATTTTTGAAATTGTGTTCAAACTTCACCATCTTTTTCATCAATACATTTGCCGCTGCTGCAATCTCTTGAGATGTCTCTTTTCTATTTTTCATAGATATCAATATAGACGCTATCTGGGCTTCTGATAGCTCATTGGTAACCATCTTTTCAAAAAGCTGATAAGCTTCATCATATGAGAGTATACCACCATTGTTGACCTTTTTCACAAGTTCCATTGATACCTCCTATCTTTTCTCACAAAAATCTATAAAATTTTTAACCAAAATTGATCCAGATTCGCTAAGATAAGATTCCGGATGAAATTGTACCCCAAACAGCATACGTTCAGGCATTTCAAAAGACATGGCTTCCCCATCAGATGTGGAGATAGATGTTGTATATTTTTCTGGTATATCCATCACTAGAGAGTGGTATCTGACTGCATTAATCTCATCAGGAAATTCTTTAAAAAGTACTTCTTTGTTCTTTATAACAATTTTATCAACCTTACCATGCATTATTCTCTTAGCTTTTCTAAAATCATACCCCAAAGAGTAACATATCGCCTGCATACCTAAACAAACACCAAAAAAAGGCTTCTTATCGGTGTAAAGCTGTAAATACTTTAAAGTGGTTCCTGAATTCGCAGGGTTTGATGGACCCGGAGAGAGGATAATTCCTTTAAAAGATTCGGCATCAATATATTCATCATTTTTTATAACGTGTACCTTTGCACCCACAGATTCAAACAATGCCTTAAGATTGAATGTAAAAGAATCATAATTATCAATTAACAAATACATTATCCACCTCTAGACTTTTTATTCTTTTAATTGCAGCATTCAGTGCCGCAAGCTTTCTTTCCACCTCCAGATACTCTTTTTCTGGATCACTATCATATACAATCCCTGCCCCAGCTCTGAAGATCGTTTCATTCTTTTTTACAAGTGCACTTCTTATCGTTATACAGGTATCAAGGTTCCCGTTAAAGGAGATATAACCGGTGCATCCGGCGTAAAATCCCCTGGTACTATTTTCATATTTATCGATAAGTTCCATCGCTCTTACCTTTGGGGCACCTGTTACCGTCCCTGCTGGGAATGTTTTCATGAAAAGATGTAACGCATTCTCACCATCCCTCATAACTCCAGATACCTCTGATACTATATGAACAACATGAGAGTAAACTTCCGCCTGGAAACTCTTCTCCACCCTGACGTCATTGCAACCGGTATAAAGATCATTTCTGGCAAGATCGAGCAGCATCAAATGCTCCGCCACCTCTTTTTGATCACACAATAATTCCTTTTTTATTTTTTCAAGGTCATCACCTATAGCATAGGTTCCAGCGATAGGTTTCAAAGTTGCCTTTTTACCAACCACTTTCAAATGTATTTCAGGGGAAGAACCAGTAAGAACATAATCGTTAAACTTCAGGTAAAACATATAAGGAGAAGGATTTAGATTTCTAAGAGTTCTATAAAGCGTTACCGGATTTATCTTACCTTTAAGGGTATACCTATTTGAAAGAACACATTGTATAAGCTCCCCATTTTCAATATCAGTTTTGATCATTTTTACCTTTTCTACAAATTGATCTTTAGTAAAATCTTTTTCGATCTCAACTTCACTATCAGAATCAAAATTATCAAAATTAAAACTTAAAATGATATTTGCCATTTCGTTTAATCTTTTTAAAGCCAATTCGTAATTTTTAGAAGGGTCTCCCTTTGTACTTACAGATTTAGCGGCATACATCTTCCCAAAATGATTATCAAAAACAAAAAACTCCTCCACCAGCATAAGTGCCATAAGATCCGACTTTGAATCTTCCTTCAATCTTTCTCTCAAAAAACCAAAATAGTTTGCCATCTCATAACCAAAATACCCCACATATCCACCACAAAAATCACCAAATACATTATCCGCATATCCATTAAATGTAGATATCTCATGATTGAGAAAGTCTATGGGATTCATATCCACTTCATTTTTCTTGGATCCTGACTCCATCAGGAGCTTGCCCCCTTTAAATCTGAGAATCTTTGTGGGGTTAATCCCAAAGAATGAATATCTGGAAAATGTCTTGTCTAAATTTGCACTTTCCAGTAAAAACAGGTATTTCTCATTTGAAAAGTTTCTCAAAAGGGATATTGGGGTAAAAATATCTCCAGCTATCTCCCTATAGACTGCTACTCTGTTGAAGCTTTTTGAAAGCTCTAAAAATCGTTCCTTTTCCGGGAATATCATCTTTACCTCCGATTTTTTTGCATAAAA
>PNIN01000050.1 GCA_002878065.1 Calditerrivibrio nitroreducens | reverse complement strand
TTACCGTTTTTCAAAAAAGGGTTGGAAAAGCTTTTACTTGTTATCTTATTCAGCATCTCATAGATATAAGGATTCATAGCTATTATTCGGGAAGAAACAGGAGAGCTTAAAAGCTGCCTTGTAAAAGAGGATGAAGGGGATATTGAAACCACAAAGCTCAGTAATACGCTCATAATAACGGCTGATTTCAATAATCCGAATAACGCACCCCCAGCTTTATCAATCCAGCCAAGCTTAATTGCTCTGAAAAATTTTTTTGTCAAATATGACGCCGTGATTACCAAAACAAAAATAATAAGAAACGTCAGCACAAAACCAAAAAGCTTTGCCATAGCAGGGCTAAAGCCAAAAAATTCTAAGACTTTCATTGAAAAAGGGTTTATCTGGAAGGAAAAAAGGTATGAAAGGATAATTCCCAAAATCCTGAAGATCTCCCAGATCAACCCTCTTAAAAAACCTTTGATTGTAAAGACAAGCAGAATTATTAGAAAAAAAGTATCCCAGCCTGAAAAATACATACAAGAACCGTAAAGCTAAATTTTGCCACTTATCACGTCATTGACCAGAGTATTTACCTCTTTACCGTCGTATCTACCCTGAATGCGTCCCATCACACTTCTCATCACCACACCAAAATTCTTTTTATCTGTTATATCAACCTTAGCCACCTCTTCTTTTATAATGGCAATTACCTCATCCTTATTCAAACCTTTCGGTAAATACTTTTCAAGATACTTAAGCTCTTCTTCCTCTTTTTCCACAAGGTCATTTCTGCCAGCATTTTTAAACTGCTCAATGGAATCCCTTCTTTTCTTTATGGAAGACTGTATTACCTTTACCACCTCATCATCTGACAATTCCCCTATTTTGGCGATTTCAGCATTTTTTATCTCTGCTTTAATCATCCTTACAGCATTAAGAGCCAGTTGATTTTTCTCCTTCATATACTGCTTCATATCTTCATTTATCATCTCTTTTAAACCCATGTATCTTTCCTCCTTTTCTCTTTCCTATGACCCTTGCCATCATAAACAAAAGATCTGAAAGCCTATTTATAAATCTTAAAACGATTTTGTCAATATTTTCATGTACAGAAAGCTCAACCGCCCTTCTTTCAAACCTCCTGCATATAGTTCTACAAATATCCGCAATAGAGGCTTCATAACACTCGGATGGCATCACAAAACCTTTTAATTCACCCACTTCATTTTCATAACTATACAAAAGATCTTCGATCTCAGCCAGATCCTTTTCCTTAATTAAGAATTTCTCATTATCTATAGTTGTAGCTAGATATGAATTTATCTGGTAAAGTTTATTCTGGATCAACTCAATTTCATCATAAAAAACTGAATAGCTATTCTTTAACAAACCAAGAAAGCTAATCAACTCATCACAGGTGCCGTAGGCTTCCACCCTAAAATCATACTTTTTTACCCTTTCACCGGAATAAAGGGATGTCTCACCACCATCCCCTTTTTTTGTGGCAATACTCATCTACCTGCTCAGAACTTCAGCAATCTCTATGAGCTTATGATCTAAAGGTTTTTTAAGCCCTATAATATCTTTAAACGGCACAAGCTCAATTTTGGTCTTCTGTAGAGCCGTCATGGATGCTGTAACACCATCAAGGAGAGCCTCCACTGCAGCCGTGCCCATTCTGGTGGCTAAAATCCTATCAAAAACAGTGGGGCTACCACCACGCTGCAGATGCCCCAGCACCGTCACCCTCGTATCAAAACCTCCTATCATACCAAAAACTTTTCCAAAATCCATAGCAGATCCAACCCCTTCGGCAATAATTATGATACTTCTCGTCTTACCCTCTTCGTAACGTTTTTTTATTTTGGCAATTATCTTTTCTATATCGTATTCAACTTCAGGGATTAGAACAGCTTCCGCACCGGTGGCAATTGCTGAAACAAGTGCAAGATAACCACAATTTCTACCCATCACCTCTATTAAAAACGTTCTGTCATGTGAGCTGGCGGTATCATTTATTGAGTCCACAGCTCTAACTATAGTATTTAAAGCCGTATCGACACCTATCGACATATCAGTACAACATAGGTCATTGTCTATCGACCCGGGGATACCTATCGTTTTAATACCATACCTTTCTGAAAGTATCTTGGCACCTGTGAGAGATCCATCGCCACCTATTACGATAAGTCCATCTATTCCTAATTCTGCAAGATTATTCACCGCTTTTCTCTGCCCCTCATCGGTCTTAAATTCCATTGATCGGGCACTTTTCAAAATAGTACCGCCCCGCTGAATAATATTTGCCACAGATTTATTATTCATTGGAATAATCTTCCCTTCAATTAATCCTTTATATCCCTGCTCAATCCCAAAAGGTTCGAGATTGTGAGCAATGGCAGTTCTAACAACGCTTCTTATGGCTGCATTCATACCAGGGCAATCCCCACCACTTGTCATAACCGCAATTCTTTTCATAATTCCCCCTTTATTTTCTATATGGGATAGGATCAACCATCCCAGCCTCTTTGAAACCTTTTAATCTAAGTAAACAACTATCACAAACACCGCATGCAAGCTCATTTTCACCATAACATGACCAGGTCAATTCAAAAGGTGCCCCCAATTTCGCACCTATACGGACAATCTCCCCCTTGGTCTTGTCAATCAAAGGTGTTTCTATCAAAAGGTCAGTATAGGCAAGCCCAACTTTTAAAATCTGATTGAATGCATCGTAAAACTGCTTTCTACAATCGGGATAACCGCTACTATCCTCCTCCACAACACCGATGAAGATCCTATCAGCCCTGATGACCTCAGCCCAGCTGACAGCAATGGATAGAATATTTCCGTTTCTAAAAGGCACATATGTATTTGGGATATCTTTTCTGAAAAGGTCCCCTCTTTCGATTTCCATTGAATCCACAGTCAGAGAGGATCCGCCTATCACTTTTAAATAGCTGATATCAACAATCAGTTTCCCAACCACTTTAAAAAAATCTGCCAATTTATAAAAGGACTCAAGCTCTTTTTTTTCAGTTTTCTGACCATAATTAATATGAAGAAAATAAAGAGAGTACCCCATATTTTTAGCAATTGCAGCGGTCACACAGCTGTCCAATCCCCCACTCACGAGCACAATCCCTCTTTTCATAAGTTTCTCCTATTTTTTCCAGTAGTATGGTGTTATTATAATAAGAAATGTATAAATTTCAAGTCTTCCCATCAGCATACCGAAACTTAAAGTCCATTTTGCGAAATCAGAAAAAGAACTATAATTATCCATAGGTCCCACTGCACCAAAGCCAGGGCCGATATTACCTACACACGCCAGAGAAGCAGTAACTGCCGTGATAAGGTCAACTCCGGAGATGCTTATTATGATAATTATAAAAAGATTTGTGAGCATATACAAAAAGAAGAAACCTGAAATTGCATAAACTGTGTTTTTTCTGACAGACTCACCATTTATCTTCAAGACAAATACCCCTCTTGGGTGTACTAAGTATTTCATTTCATTGATGGCCTGTTTTAAAAGGGTTAGCACCCTTACCACCTTTATCCCTCCACCGGTGGATCCGGAACAACCACCCACAAACATCAAAGCAAAAAGTAATACCTGAGAAAAAGCCGGCCACTTTTCGTAGTCAGCTGAAGCAAAGCCTGTTGTTGTGATGATGGTGGCCACCTGAAAAAAAGCTGATCTAATACTATCGTGGAATGATAAACCAAGTGATTTATAAAGGTCAACTCCGATAATAAAAGTATACAACCCTATCAAAGCCACATAAAATTTCCACTCTGAATCTTTCTTTAGTATCTCAAATCGCCCCAGAAAAAGTTTATAATGAAGAGTAAAATTCATCCCGGCAAGTATCATAAATATTGCCACCACCCATTCGTAGTATGGGTTTTTATATGATAAAAAACTCTCATTTTTCACAGAAAAACCACCTGTGGCAAGGGTGGCAAAGGAATGGTTTAACGCATCGAAAAAATTCATCCCTCCAACCATTAAAAGCAACACTTCAGCTACAGTCAGAGCAATATATATATACCATAGATACTTGGCGGTGGTGGTTATCCTTGGGGATATCTTATCAACGGAAGGTCCAGGGGCTTCTGCTTTGATAAGCTGCATCCCTCCTATCCCTAAAAGGGGAAAAATTGCTACAGTAAGAACAACTATCCCCATTCCACCCAACCAGTGAGTGAGTGATCTCCAGAACAGAATCGATTTTGGAAGGTGCTCCACCGCAGTAAAGATAGTTGCTCCGGTGGTGGTATAACCCGATATGCTTTCAAAAAAGGCATCTGTAAATGAATTTACAACACCGGAGAGGGTATAAGGCAGGGCACTCACCAGTGATATGACAATCCATCCAATAGATACTAAAAACATGCCGTCAGCGGATGACAGATAATTCTTTTTTATCTTTCTAAAAAGAAATATTAATATAAAACTTACGCATAAATTGAAAACCATTGTGAAGAAAAAAACCTTTGCGATCAAAACTTCTTTGTAAATATATGCTACTATTATTGGAAATATCATAAAAAGAGACACTATCAAAACTAAATATGCAAAAACTTTAAATATAAATTTAAATCTCATCTCTATTCTACAAAAAGCTCCTCAATATCTTTAATAGCATCTTTAAGTGCAAAAGTTATGACAATGTCCCCACTTTTGAAAGCAAAATTACCATCGGGTATATAGCTTTTGCCATCTCTATTTACAGCCACAATAACAGAATCCTTAGGTATCGGACAATCTTTTATCTTAAGCCCTTCAAGGTATGTTCCTGGTTTCAATAAAAACTCAATTGCCTCCGCTTTACCATTAAAAATAGAGTAAACATTTAGAATATTGCCCCGCTTTATATACTTCAAAATAGCATTAACTGCACTCAATTTAGGACTTATACATATATCTATTCCAAGTCCACTGGCCATGTGAAGGTAATTATTTTTATCGATAAGAGCAATAGCCCTTTTTACCCCGATAGATTTGTAGTAGCTTGCTGATAAGATATTTATTTCATCGTTGTCGGTGGCAGTAATTATTAGATCTTTACTATTTAAATCTTCTTCTTCAAGCAACGATTCATCGGAGATATCACTATTCAAAACAAGAATATCCGGAAACATATCCGCAAGCTTTTTCGACTTTTCATAATCTTTTTCAATTACGATAATCTCTCTTCCTTTACTGATCAAACCATCAATAACTAGCCGCTGAATTTTGCCACCACCAGCTATCAGGACAGATTTTATCTTTCTTCTTTTTAAGCCTATGTGAGAAAAAAGATGATCAAGATCACCCCTTGATCCCACCACAAAAAGATGGTCACCCCTTTTTACCTCATATTTACCAGCAGGTATTAAAAAATTATTTTCATTGAAAATCCCCGCAACCACAAAGGGTATATTGCTCTTTTTCCTTATTGTTTCGAGTGTTTTACCGGCTATATTGACGTCATCATCCACAAAAACTTCCCGCAACTGAATATCGGTATCATCAAACACAAAAATATCACTTACAGCACCATATTCAACAGCTCTAATAATAGATTTAGCCGCCTCCACCTCTGGATTTATAAGATAGTCAAAACCAGCAATCTTTTTATCAAAAAGGTTGATTTTGTGATAATCAATATTTCTTACCCTTGCTATTTTTGTATCCACAGAAAAGTTTGAATTTACAATAAGGCACGATATCATATTTACTTCATCAGAATCTGTCACGGCAATAAAAAAACTCGCATCATCGACATTTATACTTTTTAGCAGTTCATAGTTTGTTACTTCCCCTTCCACCACAAAGCAATCAAGATGCTCATTTACGTATTTAATTCTATCTTTGTCCTTATCAATGAGTGTAACATCATAACCATTCTCCACAAGATGCCTGGCTAGATTAAACCCCACTTCACCTGCACCTGCAATTACAATCTTCAAAATACACCTCACATAATTTTATAATAGTTTATATCATTTATTTTTATAAAAATCAAAGGGGAAAAAGCAAATCGGAACTTATTGTAAATTTTATGTTTTAGTAATACCAATAATTTTAAAAGTTGACAACACAAATACTTTAACATATAAGAATATTTCAAATTTTTAACGGTGAGATTATGAAGATTTTTTTTGAACAGATAAAACAGGATGGAAATGTTGTTAAAACAAATTTCGACTTTGAGGTTGAGGATGTAGTTTTTTCTGTTAGAGATTTTAACGGTAAATTATACCCGATTAAAAAAGGGTATATCCTTGATGGAGATATAAAGCTTGTTATTTCAGATAAATGCGACAGATGCTTGAAAAATTTTGATGAAACGTTTAACGAGCACATAACGGTTGAAATAGTAAGGGAATTATCCACTGATGAGGATGAAGAAAAAGAGTTAGAAGATGATGACATGGGATTTTATCATGTTAAGGAAGACTTTATAAATATTCATGAGATACTTTTTCAGGAGGCTATGTTAATAAGACCGATGAAGAGATTGTGCAATGAGAATTGCAAAGGGATATGCCCCGTATGTGGTAAAGATCTAAATGAAGATAAATGTAGCTGTACAAATGAACTGGATGATAGGTGGAAAGCTTTAACAAAGCTATTACAAAACAATAAAATAGAGGTGTAAAGATGCCAAACCCAAAAGGTAAATCAAGCAGATCAAAGATCGGAGCAAGAAGGAGTCATCACAGGGCAGTTCCACGTGGCTATGCCAAATGCGATAACTGCGGAGAGTTAAAGCTTAGTCATGCAGTTTGCCCAAATTGTGGATACTATGCAAAAAAGAAGGTAGTAGAAGTAGAAGAGATCTAAATGATCAGAGTTGCTGTTGATGCTATGGGGGGGGATTTTGCCCCCCAAGAAGTCATAAAAGGTGTTTTGCTTGCCAATAAAGAGTACCCAATAGATATAATACTCGTGGGTGATGAAAGGATAATCAAGCAGGAATTGGAAAAGCAGGCCAAAACCTCTTCCATAGAAAGGGTATTCATCGTAAATGCTGAAGAAGAGATAAAGATGGATGATATCCCATCCGTAGCAGCACGTAGAAAAAGAAACTCATCCATGCACGTGGGTATGAAGCTGGTCAGGAATGGGGAAGCAAATGCTTTCTTCAGTGCAGGCAACACCGGTGCAATGATGGCAGTATCGAAACTGATTCTTAGAACCATAGAAGGTGTTGATAGACCAGCAATTGGGGCAGTATTTCCTAACATAAAATCGAGTACGATCATTCTGGACGTCGGTGCCAATGTGGATTGTAAGCCTATACATTTTTTACAATTTGCAATTATGGGAAAGGCATACGCCAGATATATATTAAAACTGGAAAACCCAAGAATAGGCTTATTAAGCATCGGTGAAGAGGATGTAAAAGGTAATGAACTTACCAAATCTGTATTCACACTATTAAGAAACTCAAATAATTTAAACTTTATCGGAAATGTTGAAGCAAAAGAGATCTTCAAAGGTGTTGCGGACGTTATAGTTTGTGATGGGTTTACCGGAAACATAGCGTTAAAATCCAGTGAAGCTGCTGCAGGCTATATAGGCACACTCCTGAAAGAAGAACTTAAAAGAACATTTATATCAAAAATAGGAGCACTACTTGCAAAGGGTGCCTTTGATAGAGTCAAAAAAAGAACCGATTATACTGAATATGGCGGAGCCCCGTTGCTTGGTGTGGATGGTATAGTCATAATAGGTCACGGCAGTTCAAATGCAAATGCTGTGAAAAATGGGATAAGAGTCTCTTATGAGCTTGCTTTAAATAAAGTCAACACACATATTGCAGAGGATATAAGAAATTCTCTGGAAAATCACAAGCAGAATGTTTCTCTATGGGAAAGTATAAAAGACAAAGTAAAAAACATGGCTTCACAAATCCAGAAGTGAGGTTATTATGATATATACAAAAATCTTAGGAACAGGATCTTATTTTCCTGAAAAAGTTCTAACCAACAAAGATCTTGAACAGATGGTTGATACCACAGATGAATGGATAACCACACGAACCGGCATAAAAGAAAGAAGGATCTCAGTAGATGAACCAAATTCTGTATTAGGTATGAAAGCCGCAGAAAAAGCAATCGAAATGGCTCAGATAGATAAAAATGAAATAAGTGGTATAATAGTAGCCACATTTACACCTGATACCACAATGCCTTCCACAGCTTGTGTGATCCAGAATCTACTTGGTATCCAGAATAATTCTTTCGCATTCGACTTAGCGGCAGCCTGTACAGGGTTTATATATGCTTTATCAGTGGCTGATTCGATGATAAAGTCAGGCATTGCGGATAAGATTCTGGTGATTGGTGCAGAAAGAATCTCCCCAAATGTTGACTGGACAGATAGAAATACATGTGTTTTATTTGGTGATGGAGCAGGAGCAGTAGTTTTAGGAAAAAGTAAAGAGCCAGGATTTAGATCTTTCCATATACATGCGGATGGTTCAGCCAATAGACTATTGACACTCGATACTCTTGGTAGCAACTTTATGGCAAATAGAAAGAATATGAATATCGAAGAAAATCTTTTAAAAATGAAAGGGAATGAGGTTTTTAAAATAGCTGTAAGAGCAATGGCGGAAGCCACCGCAAAGGCTGTTGAATCAAGCGGTTTAAAATATGAAGAGGTTGACTTTTTCATCCCACACCAGGCAAATTTGAGGATAATAGATGCCGCAGCCAAAAGAATAAATCTGACTTATGAAAAGGTTATTATTACACTTGACAAATTTGGCAACACCTCTTCCGCCACAATACCCACCGCACTTGATATAGCTGTGAGGGATGGCCGGATCAAACGGGGGGCAAATATTGTATCTGCTGCTTTTGGTGGTGGTTTGACATGGGGCTCAACGTTGTTTACATTTTAATATAAGGAGATATGATGGGTAAGATTGCTGTTGTATTCCCCGGTCAGGGCTCACAATATGTGGGAATGGGTAAAGATTTTTATGAAACTTATTCGGAATCTAAAAAATTTTTCGAGATAGCCAACTCAGTTTTAAAATACAAACTTACAGATATAATGTTTAATGGGCCTGAGGATGAACTTAAAATAACTTACAATACCCAACCTGCACTATTAACAGTAAGTATAGCTATATGGGAATTAATAAAAAATAAATTGGATGTAAGCTATTTTGCCGGCCATTCACTGGGGGAGTATTCAGCAATTGTTGCGGCAGGTGGCATGAGCTTCGAAGATGCTGTTCTGGCCGTTCACAATAGAGGGTAAATTCATGCAGGAAGCTGTTCCGGTGGGACTGGTGCAATGGCGGCGGTTTTATCGATGGATGAAGCCATTATACTTGAAACCTGCAAAGAGATTTCAAAAGATGGATTCGTAGTGGAACCAGCGAATTTTAATTCAGAAGCACAGATAGTTGTGGCTGGCCATGCAGAAGCAGTTGATAGGTTTATCGAAAAAATCAAAGAAAAAGGTGGCAGAAAAGTGGTAAAGCTTCCGGTTAGCGCCCCATTCCACTGCTCCCTTATGAAACCAGCAGAATTAAAGATGGCAGAGTATTTGAAAAATGTACAGATAAAAGATCTATCAAGACCGGTTTTCAATAATGTAACTGCTTCTATGGAAACCGCCTCTTTAGAGGTAAGGGAAAATCTTATAAAACAGGTTTCATCACCGGTAAGATGGACAGAGCTAATAAAAAATATGATAAGTGAAGGTGTGGATACATTTTTTGAAGTGGGGGCAGGGAATGTATTAACTGGTCTCATAAAAAAGATTGATAAAAATGTTAAATGTTTTAACATATCTAAAATAGATGACTTACAAACTCTTGGGGGATTTAATGTTTAAAGATAAGGTTGTACTTGTAACTGGAGCTTCAAGAGGTATCGGTAGAGCAATAGCAAAAGCTTTTGCTGAAGCTGGAGCAAAGGTTTGTATAAATTACAGCTCAAGCAAAGAAAAAGCAGTTGAATTAAAAGAAGAGATTATTTCAAAAGGGCTTACTGCTGAAATCTTCCAAAGCAATATTGCTGATGAGTCTTCTGTAAAAACTATGTTTGATGAGATAGAAAAAACCTTTGGCACTGTTGATATCCTTGTGAACAATGCCGGAATTACAAAGGATAATATCATCCTCAGAATGAAATCAGATGAGTGGGATGATGTAATAAATACAAACCTGAAAGGTGCTTTTAACTGCATCAAAATCGCCTCCAAAGGGATGATGAAAAAAAGATATGGTAAGATAATAAATATAACAAGTGTCGTTGCATTTACAGGTAATGTTGGTCAGGCAAACTATATTTCAAGTAAAAGTGGTATAGTGGGGCTTACAAAATCGGCGGCGATAGAATTAGCAGGTAGAGGAATAAGGGTAAATGCCATAGCCCCAGGTTTTATTGAAACAGAGATGACAAAAGATCTACCAGAAGATATAAAAAATGGTATGCTTTCTAGGATACTGCTAGGATATTTTGGCAAACCTGAAGATGTTTCAAAAGCCTGCATTTTTTTAGCGTCACCCGATTCGGATTATATTACCGGTTCAGTATTACATGTAAATGGTGGAATGTTTTTAGGCTAATTAATAAATTACTATAAAAAAGGAGGCTCAATTATGGCTGATGTAGCAGAAAGAGTGAAAAAAATCATTGCCGAGCAACTCAATATCGATGAAGCTCAAGTAAAACCGGAAGCATCTTTTATAGATGATCTTGGTGCTGACTCCCTCGACACTGTTGAGTTGATTATGGCTCTTGAAGAGGAATTTGACATCGAAATTCCTGATGATGTTGCGGAAAAGATCAAAACCGTTGGAGATGCCATTGATCAAATCTCAAAGATGGTTGCCTAATTTCATATTACTAAAACATAACCCCCGTAAGGGGGTTATGGGGTAATCAATATATTTTATTGTTTTACCCTTTAATATTTTTGGAGGAAATATGAAGAGAAGAGTAGTTATCACAGGTATAGGCCTCCTTTCTCCTGTGGGAAATGGAACTGAAGAAACTTTCAAAAGTCTTATAGAAGGTAAAAATGGTGTTGGTTATGTTACCTATTTTGACACGTCAGATTTCCCGGTAAAAATAGCAGCAGAGATAAAAAATCTCAATCTTGAAGATTATGTGGATAAAAAAGATATAAAGATATTTGATAGATTTGTGCTTTTCGGTCTTGTGGCCGCTGAATTTGCCAGAAGAGATGCAAACCTAGATACAACAAAGATCAATGGTGAAAGAGCCGGCGTAATAATTGGATCTGGTATAGGTGGATTCACAACGATAGAGGAAACCCATAAAACTTACCTTGAAAAAGGTATGAGGAGGATCTCTCCTTTCTTCATTCCATCAGCCATAATAAATATGGCAAGTGGAGCAGTATCCATTAGATATGGTCTGAAGGGACCAAATACCAGCGTTGTAACTGCTTGCGCCACTGGGGCCCATTCAGTGGGGGATGCATTTAAAATCATACAACGTGGAGATGCTGACATCATGTTTGCCGGTGGCTGTGAAAGTGCTATTACGCCTACAGCTTTGGGTGGTTTTGCAAATATGAAAGCATTATCCAGAAGAAACGATGAACCGGAAAGGGCAAGTAGACCTTTTGATAAAGATAGAGACGGCTTTGTCATGGGTGAAGGGGCAGGTATACTCATCCTGGAAGAGCTGGATCACGCTCTGAAAAGAGGGGCAAAAATCTATGCTGAAATTGTGGGGTATGGTTTGACCGGAGATGCATATCACATAACTGCTCCCGATGAGACCGGCGATGGTGCCAGAAGATGTATGCTTATGGCATTAAAAGATGCTGGAGTTTCTCCGGAGGTGGTGGATTATATAAATGCCCACGGTACATCAACACCTTACAACGATGTAATCGAGACAAAAGCTATAAAAGCCGTTTTTGGTGAACATGCCTACAAATTAAAAATCAGTTCAACCAAATCGATGACCGGCCATATGCTGGGAGCTGCAGGCAGTGTCGAAATAGGTGTATGTGCATTGAGCATCTACAATGAGATTTTACATCCCACTATGAATCTTGAAAATCAAGATCCTGAATGCGATCTTTATTATATACCAAATAAACCAGAAAAAGCTAAGATAAACTATGCCCTTTCAAACTCACTCGGTTTTGGCGGTACAAATGCTACTATTCTTCTAAAACGTTATGAATCTTGAAAAATTGAATGAGATATTAAACTACAATTTTGAAAATAAAGAGCTTCTTATTGAAGCTCTTACCCACTCATCCTTCTCATACGAGAACAAACTTTATAGAAATTATGAAAGATTGGAATTTCTGGGGGATGCAGTACTTCAACTGATCGTTTCGGAGTATCTCGTATTCAAATATAAAGATTTCGATGAAGGGATGCTTTCCAGATACAGAGCATACTTTGTCAGTGAAGAGTTTATAAGTGAGCTTGCCAAACAGATAGAGTTAGGAAATTTCATAAGATTAGGTAAAGGTGAATTAAATTCCGGCGGTAACGATAGGCCATCTATCTTGTGTGATATATTCGAATCGATCGTTGCTGCAATGTATCTTGATGGCGGATACAACGAAGCCAGAAGATTTATAATTACCATCGCTGCAGATAAAATAGATGAAGTGATACAACAAAACATATTTACAGATTATAAAAGTGAATTACAGAAACTGACCCAAAAGATCTTCGAATCTCTACCAGATTATAGAGTAAAAGATGAAACTGGACCAGAGCACGATAAAACCTTCATCGTTGATCTTTACATTAATGACACATATTATTGTAGTGGCAGTGGAAAAAGTAAGAAGAAAGCAGAGCAGGACGCCGCTAAAAAAGCTTTTTTAATGTTGAATGAACATAAAGTAGATGCTTAAAACAAAAAAAATAAAGATTCTACCAGTATTTATACCATTTTTAGGTTGTCCTAATAGATGTCTTTTTTGCAATCAAAACGCCATAACCGGCATAGATAAAAACTACAAAGAATCGATAATCTCCCAGATAGAAGATTACCTCAAAATAAATGAAAATTGGGATGAGATTGCTTTCTTTGGCGGAAGCTTTACCTGTTTAAAAAAAGATTTAAGATATTTTTTTTATGATACTGCCCATAGATATAATTTTAATAACATAAGGGTATCCACCCGACCTGAATGTTTTTCCGAAGAAATCGTGGAAGAGCTTTTTCAAAATGACGTAAAAACTGTTGAAATTGGTGTACAATCCACCTCAAGCAAGGTACTGAAGTTTAACCTTAGGAATTATGACAAAAAAGTTATTTTTAATACAATAGCGCTTTTAAAAGGGAATTTCAAAATCTGTACACAACTTATGACGGGGATGTACAAAGAAGAGCTGCAGGATATATTTGAAATGATAACTGATATCTTACACCTATCTCCAGATTATGCCAGGATATACCCAACGGTCGTTTTAAAAAACTCACCTCTTGAAGTTCTTTATTTAAATGGATCTTTCATACCAGATCCCCCGTCTGTAATTATTGCCAAAACTTCCATTGTGTATTCTTACCTTTTATGTAATGATATCAGGGTGATCAGAGTGGGCCTCCCGGAATCCATAAATTTAAAGAGAGAAACCTCTAGTGGATTCCATCATCCAGCTATGGGTGATATTGTGAAAACAACGGCTAAGATGGCCTACATATTGAAGTTCAACAAAATACCAAACGACATGATCTCTTTTAAAGGTCTAATAAATAAACTTTATAGCAACCTGCATATTGTTACTGATAAATATTGGTTAAAAAATCTCTGTGGAGAAGAAATTGAGGATAACTGGCGGTTTTTTGAAAGGGCGGCAGATATCGTTTCTAAAGGACTCCAACATCAGACCAACCACCGATAAAAATAGAAGCGCCATATTTTCTATTTTATCAGATAAGGTGATTGATGCAGATATACTTGATGTATGCTGCGGTACAGGGGCTTTTGGAATTGAAGCCATAAGTCGTGGAGCAAGATCTGCAACATTTATAGACAGAGATACTTCTAATCTATTAAAAAATCTCCACTTAGTAGATGGTTATAATTATACTATTATTAAAGGTGATTTTCTGAAAAAAATGGTAACACTTATCGAAAAGAGTTTTGATATTATCTTCATTGACCCACCATATTTGAAATACATTTTAAAAGATATCCTTGAGATCTCTTCAAAACCTTTGAGGGATAATGGTATTTTAATTGTTGAAGATTCCTCTAAGGTTGTCCCCTATGAAAATGAAACCTTTAAAATAATAGACCATAGAATCTACGGCGACTCCACAGTGATATTTTTTAACAAAAAATCCTGATAATAATGATCAAATTCTACAATATGATACTAAAAAACAGGGCTATATTAAGTATCGTTACTACCCCGGCTATTGAGTAAAGTAGGATTTTAGTAAATTTTGAATTTTTGTACTTCCCCATAACCTTCTCAGAAGATGTCAGATAAACCTGCACAAAGATTGTAATGGGAAGTTGTATACTTAAACACATCTGGGATACAATGAGCCCTTTAAATGGATTGGAAATTAAAAATATGATAAACAGAGCAAAAATTAGTGAAATCAAAACACCCAGCTTCGAGTGGCTATCCTTTATATCATAAGGCTCTTTAAAAATACCTGCAAAAATAGTACCCGCCGCCATACCAGATGTGGTGGTGGAAGCTACACCCGATAATAAGAGGGCAAAGGCAAATACCACTGCAGCATTATTTCCCAGAAGTGGAGCAAGTAGTACACTTGCCTGTTCCAACTCTGTAACCTGTTTTTTTGCCACATAAAACGTAGTTGCTGCCAGCAGTATCATCGCACTATTTATAGCCCAACCCACCAGCATAGAAAAAAAAGTATCCAAAAACTCATATTTCAGCTGTTTCCTTATGATAATTTCGTCCTTCTTATTCCACTGTCTACTCTGGACAATCTCAGAATGAAGAAATAGGTTGTGGGGCATCACCACAGCACCCAACACACTCATCACAACAACCATAGAACCTTCGGGAAATGAAGGGGTGACCCAACCTTTGACCGCCATATCCCATTCAATATTCACAAGGGAAAGCTCATATAAAAAGGATAGCCCAATTACAGAAACAAACATGATGATCCATCGTTCCAATATCTTGTAAGAATTTGTATAAAGCATAATTATGACAAAAATGGTAACCAATAAAGCCCCTATTTTTAAAGGTATATCAAACAACATCTTAAGAGCTATGGCCCCACCTAAAATTTCAGCCAGTGATGTGGATATGGAGGCCAGCATAGCAGAAAAAAGTATCAATTTTGAATAAACAGGTTTCAAGTACACTGTTGTAGCTTCAGACAAACAAAGCCCTGTAACAATCCCCAGATGGGCTACATTGTGCTGCAATATTATCAACATTATGGTGGATAATGTAACCATCCACAAAAGAGAATAGCCGTAATCCCCCCCAGCAGCAAGATTAGAAGCCCAATTCCCCGGATCGATAAAGCCTACTGTGACCAGAAGGCCGGGTCCAATATACTTAAAGATCTCCAGTCCTTCAAAAGTTGGTCTATGCCTATTTCTGTCAAATATCTCAAGAAAGTTACGCATATCTTTTAAAGTTTATTCAGCAGTTTCAAGGCTTCCCTAAGCCTTTCTTCAAACGTTTTATACCTTTCATCCAATCTTTTCAAAGCTGATGATGCATCCACCTTTTTGTAACCAAGATTCACAAGGGCACTTATGATATCATCATCTAATCCACCAGCATTCTCATCCATAGCCACTTCAAACTCTTCTATCTTATCCCTCAATTCCAGAATGATCCTTTCGGCAGTTTTTTTACCCACTCCTGGTGCTGTAGCTATTAGGTTTATATCTCTGTTCTTTATGGCAGACTTTAATTTTACTATCTCACAGGTGGAAAGGATGGAAATTGCAAGTTTGGGTCCAACTTTTGAAACGGAGTTTAGCAAAAGAAACAAACGTTTCTCATCGTCATTTAAAAATCCGTAAATACTTATCCCATCCTCCCTCACAATAGTATAGGTGGATATAATCAGTTCAGAATTCAAATCGGGAAGTGCTGTAAAGCAGTTTAATGAAATCGATATCTCAAAAAAGATACCATTTACATCTAAAATGATAGAATTAGGCTTTTTTTCATGGAGTTTACCTCTTAGTTTTGCAATCATAGGCTACCTCAAATTTCCAAAGGTGTAATTGGTCAAATTCAGTCCAAGACATATAGCACAGGCAAGGGCATCGCTGGCATCATTTAAAGTATTTTTCAATTCGATCTTAAGAAGCATCTCCACCATCTTTTTCACCTGCTCTTTATCAGCCTTACCATAACCCACCACAGATTTTTTTATCTGTAAAGCAGTATACTCCATCACTTCCACCCCTGAGGCAACAAGTGTTGAGATGATACAACCTCTCGTTTGCCCCAGAAGGATAGCACTTTTAATATTGACTGAATAAAAGATATCTTCAACCGCAGCATAGGATGGTTGAAATTGTTTTATTATATTCGATAGACCAATAGTAATCTCTTTTAAACGCAACACAAGAGATTCTTTTGGATCTGTTTTTATAACAAAATGGTTCAGGTAACTTAGGTTTTTATTCCCAACCTTTAAAACACCCACACCTGTCTTATTTAAACCTGGATCTATACCTAAAATTATCAAATTGCTATTCTACCATGTCAAAATTCGAATAGACTTCTTGTACATCATCCAGATCTTCCAGAGCTTCCAACAATGCCATAGTTTTCTCGGCTTCTTCCCCTGATAGCTCGATCGTGTTTTTGGGTCTCATAGTTATTTCAGCATATTCAATCTTTATGTTATTCGATTCTATAGCCTTCTTTACCGTTTCATAGCTTGAAGGATCTGTGATTACTTCGTATCCATCATCATTTGAGACAACATCCTCAGCACCTGAATCTATTGCAATCATCATCAACGTATCCTCATCCACAGCATCCTTCGGTACATTTATAACACCTTTTTTATCAAACATCCAGGATACACAACCAGCTTCCCCCATACTCCCACCACGTTTTGTAAGGGTAGATCGTACCTCAGCTACAGTCCTATTCTTGTTATCCGTCAGCGCCTGTATCAGTATTGCTACACCACCTGGACCATACCCCTCATAAATCACATCTTCGTAGTTTGAACCATCACCCTCTCCAAGACCTTTTTTAATTGCCCTTTCCACATTATCTTTCGGCATATTTGCAGCTTTTGCCTTATCAAGGGCAAGTCTCAACCTTGGATTAAACTCTGGGTCTCCACTCTGACCTATTTTTGCAGCAACTGTTAATTCTTTTGCAATCTTTGTAAAAATCTTCCCTTTTTTAGCGTCTTGAGCCGCTTTTCTATGTTTTATATTAGCCCACTTACTATGACCTGCCATATAATACCTCCAATCTTATTTTAAGCTTTCAATTATACTCAATAATCTATTTTTTTTCAAGATTTTTCTTGATTTTGTATCTACTTTATGTAATATTTATATTTTGTGGTCTTACAAAAATTCATGGAGGACTAAATGGCTGATGAGCATTCTTTCGATATAGGTTGTGATGTCGATTTCCAGGAGGTACTTAATGCTGTCAACCAAGCAAATAAAGAGATAGAGCAGAGATTTGATTTTAAGGGTTCTGTCAGCAAAATTGATTTCAATAAAGGTGAAAAGGAGATTACAATCGTATCAGATAATGAAGGTAAGTTAAAAAGTGTCCATGAAATACTGTTATCAAAACTCGTCAAAAGAAATGTCTCCACCAAAGCCCTCATCTTTGGAAACATTGAAAAAAGTTCTGGCAACACTGTCCGCCAGAAAATAACGTTTCAGCAGGGGATACCTCAGGATAAAGCCAAAGAGATCGTAAAATTGATAAAAGATTCCAAGATAAAAGTTACAGCCTCCATAAACGAAGATAAAGTGAGGGTAAAAGGTAAAAAAATTGATGACCTGCAAGAGGTAATAAAGCTTGTTAAGTCTAAAGATTTTGGAATAGAGATACAGTTTTCCAATTATAGATAGGAGGCAATGGAATGATAATTAGAGGAAATGAAATAGCTGAAAAAATTGTGGAAAAACCAAGGGATGGAAGAGGAACACTAATTAATCTGGCGTATGAAAAAGCTTGTGGAATACAGGGAACAATAAAGATGTTTTCCGTGGTAACACTTAATTCAGATTCTATGGTGGGGTATCATCAGCATGTTGATGATATGGAGATATATCTCATGCTTGACGGTACCGCCGTGATTAATGACAATGGCACAGTAGATCTATTAAAGTCTGGGGATATGTTAGTCACAAATTTTGGGGAATGGCACTCCATTGAAAATAAATCCGCTGATCCGATCACATTCATGGCAATTATAATTGATAAAATAAAGTAGGAGGAATAAATGGAAAAAACGTTCGCAATAATCAAACCTGATGCTGTGGCTGCAGGTTACTCAGGAAGAATAATCGACAGAATCGAAAAAGAGGGATTTAAGATTGTGGCCATGAAAAAGATCTGGATGACCAAAAAGATGGCCGAAGGTTTCTATGCCGTTCACAAAGATAAGCCTTTTTTCGATGCATTGACCACCTTCATGAGCAGTGGCCCATCCATAGTGATGATTTTAGAAAAGGAAAACGCCATAGCAGACTGGAGAAAATTAATGGGCGCCACAAACCCTGCTAATGCTGAAGAAGGAACGTTAAGAAAAGAGTTTGGCAAAAACATCGACAACAATGCTGTCCACGGATCAGATGCCCCAGAAACAGCAGCACAGGAAACAAGATATTTCTTTGCCGATATCGAAATGGTATAACAATCTGGGGGTCTTTTCCCCCTTTTTTCACGAAATCTTGAAATGGAGAAAAAGTGATGAAATATAAAAGCACAAGAGGTAAAGTAAACCAATTATCTTTCAGCGAAACAGTCCTCATGGGACTTGCAGATGATGGTGGTTTGATAATACCGGAAAAGATACCACAAATTGGAAAAGAAGAGATACTAAGATTAAGTGATCTCCCCTATAAAGAGCTTGCCTTGAATATTATGGAATATTTTATCGACGATATCCCCCGGATTGATCTAAAAACAATTATCAATGATAGCTATTCCGCTTTTGATACCGAAGAGGTTATACCTGTGGTCTCTTTCGGAGGTAATCTTTTTATAGGTGAGATCTTCCATGGACCCACCCACGCATTTAAAGATATCGCTTTACAATTTTTAGGAAACCTTTTCTCTTTTATATTAAATCAAAAAGGGCAGAAAATGAATATCCTTGGGGCCACAAGTGGTGATACCGGAAGTGCCGCCATATATGGCTTTAAAGGGAAAAAAGATATCAATATATTTATCTTGCACCCCCACGGGAAAGTAAGCCCGGTGCAAGAGCTTCAAATGACAACGGTGGATGACAAAAATGTCTTCAACATAGCCATCGAAGGGACATTTGACGATTGCCAGTTTATTGTAAAATCGATATTTAATGACCTTGAGTTTAAAAAAAGATATTCACTGGGGGCGATAAACTCGATAAACTGGTCAAGGGTACTGGCACAGATCATATACTATTTTTATACATATTTTAAATCCACAAAAGGTAACGATGAGTTGCCCGAAGTTTATTTTGCAGTACCTACAGGTAATTTTGGAAATATATTTGCAGGTTACGTAGCCAAAAAAATGGGGCTACCTATTAAAAAACTTATTTTAGCCACTAATGAAAACAATATTTTGACGAGGTTTATCAATAATGGGGACTATAGCCTGTCAAAAGTAGTTGAAACCTATAGCCCCTCAATGGATATCCAGATCGCCAGCAACCTTGAAAGGTATCTCTATTTTCTTTACAACGAAGAATCTGAGATACTTTCTGAAAAAATGAATGAATTTGAAAAAAACAAACGGCTTTCATTTAAGGGTGATGAACTCAAAAAGATCCAGTCTGACTTCGTATCTATATCCACAAGCAATGAACAGACACTTAAAACGATAAAAAATTTTTACAAAAAATATTCCTATATTCTTGATCCCCATACAGCATGTGCCATCAACGCAGTGGAAGCTGTTTATAATACCCAAGATATATTTATAGCTCTTGCCACGGCTCATCCGGCAAAATTTGAAGATGCAATAGTAAAAGCTATAGGGATAAAACCTGAAGAGCCCTCAAGGATAAAGCAGATAAAAGGTAAACCCAAAAGATTTACTATACTACAAAACTCAATAGAAGATGTAAAAAGATTCATACAGGAAGCCTTGAGTTAGATGTCATACCTTTTAAAAGATTACGATTTTGAACTACCTGAAGAATTGATAGCCCAATACCCTGCTGAAAAAAGGGAAGAATCGAATCTTATGATTGTGGATAGATCGAAAAAAGATTTTTTTATCACAAAATTCAAAAATATAGTGGATTACCTGCCGGAAAAAAGTTTTTTAGTTGTTAATAATACAAAAGTTTTAAAAAGTCGCATCTATGCGCAAAAAATTTCAGGCGGTAGAGTTGAAATCTTCTTTATCGAAAAGATAGATGATCGAAGCTTCAAAGCTATGACAAGGGGTAAATTAAAAGATGGTGATATACTGAAGATCAATGATTCGATTACACTAAAAATATTGGGAAGTTGTGAAGATAATTTAAGAATAGTAGAGCTATCAGGCATAGACATCTATAGTTTATTGGATAAATTTGGTCATATCCCCCTTCCCCCATACATAAAAAGGGAAGATAACAGCCACGATGAAACAAGATACCAAACTGTTTATGCCCAAAACCCAGGTTCGGTGGCAGCCCCCACCGCAGGCTTACATTTTACAGAAGAGCTAATAGATCAGATTAGGCTAAAACATGACATCGTGGAAATAACTCTCAACGTTGGGATAGGTACCTTCAGACCTGTTAAAACTGAAAATATTAAAGAGCATCAAATGCATTCTGAGAAATTTTTCATCCCTGAAGAATCATTCAAAAGAATAAATTCATTAAAGTCACAGGGGTATAAACTTATTTCAGTAGGCACAACCTCCACCAGATGCCTCGAAGCTGTGGCTAAAGACGGCCTACTTCAATCTTATGGTGAATCGGAAACGGATATCTTCATAAAGCCTGGATATAAATTTCAGATAATTGACCATTTAATCACCAATTTTCATCTGCCAAAGTCCACTCTTTTCATTCTTGTGTCAACATTTGCAGGATTAGATCTTATGAAAAAGGCATATACCTATGCCATAGAAAAGAGGATGCGATTTTTTAGCTATGGTGATGCTATGTTAATAATATAATAATGTGGAGGTAGATATACTATCGTTTGTTATTGATAAAAAGGATAAAAACTGCTCAGCAAGAGCCGGAACAATAAAAACCACCCACGGAATCATAGAAACACCGATATTTATGCCTGTGGGAACAGTTGGGTCTGTAAAAACCCTCACCCCTGATGAACTTTACGAAATAGGAGCCACTATCATTTTAGGGAACACCTACCACCTTCATCTGAGGCCAGGTGAGGAGATTGTGGCACACTTTGGTGGATTACACAGATTTATGAACTGGCAGAGGAATATTCTTACAGATAGCGGTGGATTTCAGGTTTTCAGCCTTGCAGATTTAAACAAAATTACTGAAGATGGTGTGGAATTTAAGTCACATATAGACGGTAGCAGACATTTTTTTTCCCCGGAAATATCCATGGAAATACAGAAAAAATTGGGTTCAGATATCGTTATGGCATTTGATGAGTGTGTCCCCTACCCTTCCGAAAAGAGTTATGTTGCAAAATCTCTCGAAAGGACAACCAGATGGGCAAAACGGTGCAAAGAATACACCCTTGACAATCACCAATCACTTTTTGGTATAGTTCAGGGGGGGGTATTTAAAGATCTTCGTAAAATAAGTGCAGATCAGCTAATAGATCTGGACTTTCCGGGATATGCCATAGGTGGATTAAGTGTTGGTGAAGAGATCCCACTGATGTACGAAATTGCAGAGTATACAGCCCATTTATTGCCTGAAGAAAAACCCAGATACCTTATGGGTGTGGGTACCCCTGAAGATATATTAAATGGGATAAGTTTTGGGATAGACATGTTTGACTGCGTCATGCCCACGAGAAATGCCAGAAATGCCCTTCTTTTTACATCTGAAGGGAGGCTTTCCATAAAAAGGGCTGATCTGGCTAAATCCGATGACCCCATTGATAAAAATTGTGGTTGTTACACCTGCCGTAATTTTAGCAGGGGATACCTGAGACACCTTTATAAAGCAGGTGAAATATTGGCCATGAGGCTTAACACCATTCATAACCTTCACTTTTATATTTCTCTTGTAAAATCTGCTAGAAATGCTATAATTAATGGAAATTTTGAAAAATTTAAAAGCGATATGCTATTAAAATTAAATCAAGGAGGCAACAATGTTTGAATCATTAGCTTATGCATCAAATGGAGCAGCACAGGGAGGTAATCCTCTAGCAGGTCTCATCCCCCTTATACTTATTTTCGGAGTATTTTATTTTCTGTTGATAAGACCCCAACAAAAAAGGCAAAAAGAGCATATGAAATTGCTTGAATCACTAAAGGCTGGAGATGAAGTAATCACAACAGGCGGCATATATGGAAAGATCGACAGGGTTGTGGATCAAAACACATTTGACGTGGAAATAGCAAAAAATGTCATAGTAAGAATGACTAAAAATGCAGTTGCTGGAAAAATAACCCAACAGACTTCAAATAATCAATAAATAGGAGAGCTTGATAATGCAGCTAAAGCTTAGATGGATTACTATATTGATTGTATTTGCAGTATCCTTTTTTTTTATGTTCCCATTGGACAAAAGAATCAATCTGGGGCTTGATCTAAAAGGTGGTATGCATGTAATCCTTGGAGTGGAAACAGACAAAGCTGTCCAGGCCAAGATCGACACATTAACAGGTCAGATCAGAAAAGAACTGAGAAACTCAAAGATAAACTTCGCCTTTGTTCAAAAAAATGAAGCAGGTAAGATAACTATTGGTCTTTCCGATCCCGCCGAAAGAAACAAAGTAAAGGATCTCATATCAAAAAATTATCCTATACTAAAAGAAAGTGGCTTAAATAGCGATGAGAAAGTTATAGAGCTGAGTCTTGATCCGGATGAAGCAAAACGCATAAAAGATTATGCGGTGGAGCAGGCTGTTCAGGTTATTAGAAACAGAGTAGACCAGTTTGGTGTAAATGAACCGGTAATACAAAGACAGGGTAAAGAACATATCCTTGTGCAGCTTGCGGGGGTAACAGATCCTGAAAGGGCTGTTAAACTCATTGGAAAAACTGCCCAGCTAAAATTTTATCTCCTTGATGAAAATGCTAATAACGAAGAAACTATAAAATCTGGAAATATTCCACCAGATGATATAATATTGTATGGCAAAAAGATCGACAAAGTCACCGGTCAGGTTGTTTCCACCACCCCTTATGTATTGAAGAAGGATGCCGTTTTGACTGGTGATTATCTACTTGAAGCTGAAGTTCGTATCTCATCTCAATTTAATGAACCTTACGTCTCTATAAAATTTGATCCCGCTGGAAGTAAAATCTTTGAAGAGATCACAGCTGAAAATGTAAACAAAAGGATGGCAATCGTTCTTGATGATAATGTCTATTCAGCACCAGTTATAAGAGAAAGAATAGCAGGTGGTGAGGCCCAGATATCAGGTAGTTTTACCCTTGAAGAGGCAAAAGATCTGGCCATAGTATTGCGAGCTGGTAGTTTACCTGCTCCCGTAAAGATTCTTGAAAATAGAACAATAGGCCCATCTTTAGGGGAAGATTCAATAAAAAAAGGGATTATAGCAGGTATTATAGGTGTAGCAGCGGTCATCGCCTTTATGTTAATTTACTATAAATTTTCAGGGTTCATCGCAAGTATTGCACTACTGTCAAATGCCATAATAATTCTGGGAGCTATGGGTATGTTTAAAGCAACCCTTACATTGCCAGGTATTGCCGGATTGATACTTACAATGGGTATGGCAATAGACGCCAACGTACTAATTTTTGAGAGGGTCAGAGAGGAACTGCGATTGGGCAGAACTCCTATGAATGCCCTTGAGGCTGGTTTTGAAAAGGCAATGTCCACAATTATTGATTCAAACATTACAACTCTTATAGCAGGCTTAGTTCTCTTCCAATTCGGTACAGGCCCTGTAAAAGGTTTTGCTGTAACCTTGACAATAGGTATTCTTTCATCAATATTTACGGCAGTCACTTTATCTAAAACGATCTTTTTGACACTCTACGGCAACAAAGAGATCAAAAAACTCAGTGTATAAGGAGATTGTAATGGCTGAATTTTTAGAACTAATCAAAAATGACTCAAGGATAGATTTTTTAGGTAATGCAAAGCTATTTTTTGTTATTTCAGGAGCTCTAATAGTAATATCTTTGTTTTTAATTTTTACAAAAGGCTTAAATCTTGGTATAGACTTTTCTGGTGGCACAGTAATACAATTGAAGTATGAAAAACCAGCAGATCTTGACAAATTAAGAAAGGGTATTGGTGATCTCAAAATAGGAGATGTATCAATTCAGAATTTTGGTAACCCAGAAGAAGTCCTAATTAGATTAGGTAAAACAAGAGATATGCCATTGGAAGATCTTTCTAAAACTATTCGTGCAAAAGTGGCTGAAATTGATCCAAATAACAAGTTTATAGTTGAAAGGGTGGAACAGGTGGGACCACAGGTGGGATCAGAACTTCAGTACAAAGCCATGATGGCTTTGCTTTATGCCAATATCGGGGTTTTAATTTATGTTGCCATAAGATTTGAGCTTATTTTTGCCATTGGTGCTATATTGGCTCTTGTCCACGATGTTATCATCACACTCGGATTCTTAAGCCTTACATCCAAAGAGTTTAACCTCACCGTTGTGGCAGCGCTACTTGCCCTTATAGGTTATTCTTTGAACGATACTATAGTCGTTTTTGATAGGATTAGGGAGAGGATTAAAGCTACAGCAAATGATAAGATCAACATAAAAGATATTATGAATAAAAGTATTAATGAAACCCTTAGTAGAACCATCATCACATCTCTTTTGACATTTCTTACAGTCCTGTCACTGATGATTTTTGGTGGTGAAGTAATCAACCCTTTTGCATTTACACTCGTAATAGGGATAATAGTAGGTACATATTCTTCAATAGGTATTGCAAGTGGTCTTGTTTACCTGATAAAAAATTTCAAAAAAAACTAACACTAAAAGGATGGGTAAAAAACCTATCCTTCTTTTCATTCATCCAACGATATTCACAATATTCCCCAGCATTTCATCTACGGTTTTGGCAGTTTTGACGTTTGCCTGAATATATCTAAAGTTTGTTATACTCTCCACCATTTCCTTTGCTATATCAACATTTGAAGCCTCAAGAAATCCAGAAAGAATTTCATAATTGTTATCAGGTATTACGCCTCCATTTTGATTGTATATCTGTAATTTCCCTTTTACCTCACCATCGACATATACATTCCCTTTGTTGTCAATTTGGACATTATCGGATGATGTCCCGACATTTATACCCACTTTTCTACCAGAAACATCCACCATTTCACCATTTTTATCTATGCTAAATATACCCAACCGAGAGTAAACTTCTTTGTCTCCTTCAGTAAGTTTGAAATAACCATCTCCGTTTATGGCAAGATCGAGAATTCTGCCAGTATTTATAAAATAACCGATCCCTTCATTGGAGGTAACAGAATATAATTCCACACCACCTTTTGAAAACTCTTTCAAGTGGGCAATCTTACCTTTGAATGCGGTGCTACTGATATTGGATATATTATTTGCAGTAACACCATACTTTTTATTACCTGCAGATATCGCAGATAAGGCATAAAACAAGCCTGGTATCATACCGTCACCTCTTTGGATATTATATCGACCAAAAATTAATTTTCAATTGTTTTTTTTTCGTAATAAGCTATATTTTTGTTATGAGAAAATTACTGTTACTTTTCTTTATATTTATATTGCCAATTGCTGTTTTTGCTGATGATCTGAGTTTATGTTATAACGTCAAGGCATTGTTTGTAACTGTAGGTAAAACATGTATACACTACAAAAAAGATAAAGATACACTTTATTTTAATAGTATCATAAGATCTTCAAGACTTGTAAGCTTTATGAAAAGAATCGAAGATAAAGGGAAAGGGATAGCCGATCTTAAATCCTTTAAACCAAAATACTTCCTGTTTGACCAGGAGGAAAGTAAATACAAAGCCACAAATGAATATATCTACCATGATGACAAAATTGTATCCAAAACCACCCATTACGATAAATCATGGAAACCTACAGAGGAAGAGATAAAAGAATTTAGCAGCACAGATTATTTTGAACCATTCATGTTATCAATGGTTTTCTATAAAAATATTCATCACAAAAAAGAAGAACCTTTAAAATTATTTTATAAAAACAAAACATACAATATTCCATACAAAATATTAGGAGACGAGATTGAAGAAATAAATGGTAAGAAAGTTCCAGTAAAAAAGATATCAGTGAAACCATTTATAAAAGGAAAAGGTCTTTTGGTACCGTATGGAGAATGGTTTATATACTTAGATAAATCAAATCTCTACCCTGTAAAAATAGAAGCAAAATTTGTATTCGTTTCAGCAGTGGCCTATATCGAAACTATTGAAGGAAAAAATACGCTTATAAAAGAGATCATTGAGCAGTATAGCAACTGAGCGCAAATATCTAAAAAATCAAAATAATACAAACCTTTATAAAAAAATACTAAGTTCAAAAATTTATCTAAAATCAAAGCCATACATAAGAGATAAAACCACAAAATTTTTAACTTAAAGTTATATTTTACATCATAAATTAATATAACGTTGGATTAAAATAACCGCCATCAAAACTACAGATTTATAAATTAGTTACTAACATACATGAAAAGTATTATATCAGAATGCCTTCCATACAAATAAAAAAATGACAAAATAAAAATAAAAAAGTTTTATAAAAGAATTAAAATTATATTTTAGATGAAACAAAATAAATATAGAATAAAAAAATAAACTAACAATACAATAAATATACAATAAAATAAAATATAAAACAAAAGTTTTATCGATGGATAGTATTATATTTACTATTGATTAATAAAATTATCTTTGATAAACAACATGGAAAAAGCAAGGAGGTTTTAAATGGTAAAAGCAGCTGAAGTTACATTAGAAAGTATTCAGTCAAAATCATTAGTAGCTGAAACGGTAATTAAAGACACTACAGCCAACCCTGCTCCACTGGGTTTAATGGGTTTTGGACTCACCACAATCCTTCTTAATCTTCATAACATAGGTTTATTTGGATTAAGCAGTATGATTCTTGCAATGGGAATCTTTTATGGTGGAATGGCTCAAATCTTTGCTGGCATAATGGAATGGAAAAAGAAAAACACTTTTGGTACGGTAGCTTTTACCTCTTATGGTTTATTCTGGATTTCGCTTGTGGCACTGATAGTATTTCCCAAAATGGGGATTATATCTGCCCCTGAAAAAAACGAAATGGTAGTTTATCTTTTCTTATGGGGCATGTTTACAATGATTCTACTCGTTGGAACATTTAGAATGAATTTTGCAATTATGTTTGTATTTCTTATGTTAACCGTTCTTTTTATGATGCTTGCAATAGCAGATGGGACAGGTAATCCTGCAATCAAACTTGCAGCAGGCTACATAGGGATATTAACAGGTGCTTCCGCAATATACGTTGCAGCAGCCCAAATACTAAACGAAGTATACGGAAGCACATTACTCCCATTAGGTGAATTCAAAAAAAGACAACCAAGAGTCCTATAAAACACCCATTTCATATATATGGTGGGACAACCCCACCTTTTTTTATATCTAAAATTATTATTTAAAATAACTTGATTTTTTTTATTTTTACTATACAATAGATAAAAAAGTTTGGGGTGAGATTATGTTCAAAGTTGCCGTATTGCCGGGTGATGGTATAGGTCCAGAAGTCATGGCACAAGCTATGAAAATAATTAAAAAAATTGAAAAAAAATATAGTGTGAAATTCGATTGTAAATTTTCCGAAGTTGGCGGAATAGCAATTGACAATTATGGAGAACCACTCCCACATAATACTTTAAAACTCTGCGAAGAATCTGATGCCATTCTATTTGGTTCTGTTGGTGGCCCAAAATGGGAAAATTTACCTCCAGAAAAACAGCCTGAAAGGGGTGCCCTTTTACCATTGAGAAAACATTTTAATCTCTTCGTAAACATTAGACCTGTAAAAGTCTATCCTGCCCTAAAAGAATCCTGCTCATTAAAAGATAAATTTATTCAACAGGGGCTTGATATAGTTATATTGAGAGAACTTACAGGTGGAATTTACTTTGGACAGCCAAAATATATATCAGAAGATAGAACCTATGCAGTTGATACAATGAAATATACCGTTCAAGAAATCAAAAGAATTGCAAAAGTTGCCTTTGAAACTGCAAGATTAAGAAAAAAAACAGTCACAAGTGTAGACAAAGCAAACGTACTTATGACCTCTGTCTTATGGAGAGAAACCGTCACAAAGTTGTGGGAAAAAGATTATCCGGACATAAAATTGAACCACATGTATGTGGATAATGCCGCAATGCAGCTGGTGAGAAATCCATCACAGTTTGATGTTATACTTACTGAAAATATGTTTGGCGACATTTTAAGTGACGAAGCCGCCATGCTGACCGGTTCCCTAGGGATGCTTCCTTCGGCATCTCTCAACGAAAAGGGGTTTGGATTATACGAGCCAATAGGTGGTACAGCACCTGATATCGCCGGACAAAATATAGCTAACCCAACTGCACAGATATTATCCGCAGCACTAATGTTAAGGTACA
>PNIN01000024.1 GCA_002878065.1 Calditerrivibrio nitroreducens | reverse complement strand
TGGTACCGGAAAGGAACTGGTGGCAAGGGCTATCCATGAATTAAGCAGTCGAAAAAATAAACCTTTTATTCCAATAAATTGTGGTGCAATTCCCAGCGAAATTATAGAGTCTGAACTTTTTGGGTATAAAAAAGGGGCTTTTACCGGGGCATATGCAGATAAAAAAGGGTTATTTGAGATGGCCTCGGGTGGTACTGTGTTTTTAGATGAGATAACAGAGCTTCCTTTTAACCTTCAGGTAAAGCTACTGAGAGTTCTTCAGGAGCGGAAGATTATGAGGGTGGGCTCTACAGATGAGTTTGATGTGGATATAAGGGTAATTTCCGCCACGAATAAAGATTTGGAAAAAGAGGTTGACGAGGGGAGATTTAGAAGTGATCTGTACTATAGAATAAATGTAGTTAGAATAGAATTGATCCCTCTTCGGGAGAGAGTGGAGGATATAGAACCTCTTGCAAAATTTTTTTTGAAAAAGTTTTCGGATCATATGGGGAAGAATATAAAAGAGATCTCTTATCCTGTAATGGAGCTTTTAAAATCTTACGATTTTAAAGGGAATGTAAGAGAATTACAGAACATCATAGAAAGGGGGGTTGCTCTGGAGAAATCTGATAAGCTACTTCCGGCAAGTATTCTGGGGTATTTTTCAAAAAAGATTGCCGATGATGACGATATTTTGCCAGAGCTTAAGCCGGATTCCCCTATACAACTCGAAAAGGTACTTGAAACTATCGAAAAAAAGTATATAACATCAGCATTAAATATTACCGGGAATAATCAAAGCAGGGCCGCAAAGCTTTTAGGTATAAGCTTGAGGATTTTAAGGTATAAGATTGAAAAATATCGTTTGTTATAAGGATGCTTTTTTATGATGTTTGATAAAAGTTTCATGAATCTTCCCAATCAGCTCACAATCCTCAGGGTACTGATAATACCTTTTTTTCTAATTTTTCTCTATATGGATACGGACACCACAAATATTATAGCCACCATCCTGTTTGTGATAGCATCCATAACAGACTATATAGATGGATATCTGGCAAGAAAATACCAGATTATCACTGATTTTGGAAAGATATTGGATCCTGTGGCGGATAAGATACTTGTGGCTTCAAGTATGATAGTCCTTGTGGAGCTAAATAGGTTGGCTGGTTGGATAGTGATTTTAATGTTATCAAGAGATTTTGTGATAGGAGCTTTGAGAAATTTTGCAGCAAGTAAGGGGGTGGTGATTGCTGCTGGTTTTTCGGGTAAACTTAAAACAGTTTTACAGATGGTGGCCATTGGTTGTTTGATATTCAAACGTCCTCTTTTTAATCTTGATACATATTTTATAGGTAAGATACTTATCTATATTGCCCTTTTTGTATCCCTGTATTCGTGTGTTGTTTACTATTTAGACTTTTTTAATAAAAAAGAGGGGTATAAAGAAAAAGAAGTATGATGAAAAATATAATTCTTGCAATTTTTATGTATATTATAGGATCCATCCCCTTTTCCTTTATTCTCGTGAAGGTGGTAAAAGACATTGATATAAGGACTGTGGGTAGTAGAAACGTTGGGGCCACTAATGCCGGTAGGGTTCTTGGATTCTGGGGTTTTTTGGTGGCTTTTTTACTGGACATGGCAAAAAGCTTTGTGCCGCTTTTTATCTTGAAACATTTTTATCTTTATCCTCCCGAAACGTTGTTGATTTTGGGCATAGTGGCTATATTAGGGCATACTTTTACGATATTTTTAAATTTCAAAGGGGGTAAAGGCGTGGCCACCGCCGTCGGAGTATACCTTGCCGTTTGCCCCATCAGTCTTGGGATAGCTTTCGTTGCTTTTATACTTGTTGCTCTTATATTTAGAATGGTGTCTCTGAGCTCCATCATTGCAGCTGTTGTGTTGCTTATATCTGTGTTTTATTTAGAAAATTCCACGTTTCTTAAAATAGCTACATTTTTTGTGGTGGTTTTTGTAATCTATAAACATAAAGATAACATAAAAAGGATATTAAACGGTACAGAAAAAAAGATAGGAGAGAAAATTGGTTAATCCTCTGTTAATTATGGATGAAGCTATACAGCTGGCTTTGATGGGTAAGGGGTATAATTATACAAATCCCATTGTGGGGGCCGTTGTCGTAAAAAATGGGAGAGTTATCGGTAGAGGTTATCACACCGGTTTTGGAATGCCGCATGCGGAGATAGAAGCTTTAAAAGATTGTGAGGAGTCCCCTGAAGGTGGCGATCTTTACGTTACTCTTGAGCCCTGCTCCACTACTGGCAAAACCCCGCCATGCACGGAAGCAATCATAAAAAGTGGTATAAAAAGGGTTTTCATAGGGGTGGTGGATCCAAATCCTAATCACAGCGGCAATGCTATAAAGATCTTAAACGATGCTGGTATAGAAGTGTTTTTGGGGTTCAATGAATATGTCTGTGCAGAGATTATAGAAGACTTTACAAAATTTATCCTGAAAAGGCAGCCTTACTTCACATTAAAAGCCGCTTCTTCAATAGATGGTATGATAGCCACATCCACCGGAGATTCAAAATGGATTTCAGGTGAATCCTCAAGGGTATACGTACATTACCTCAGATCTGTCAGTGATGCTATTATTATTGGTATCAATACAGTTAAAAATGATGACCCTTTACTAAACGTGCGTAATTTCAACAGGGAAAAGGAGCCTTTAAAGATAATACTTGATTCTAAACTATCGATTTCTCCAGAATCAAAAGTAGTGAGAGATTTTGGAAAGTATCTCATTGTTGCCACCACTGTAAGCGATGATGCTAAAATGGATCTTTTGAAAAGTTATGGTGTAAGGGTGCTCATATGTAAAGAAAAGAATGGTCTTGTGGATCTGATGGATCTCTCTGATAAATTAGTAGCATTGAATCTACTTAACATATTTGTGGAAGGTGGCGGTAAAGTTTTTGCTTCATTTATCAAAGAGGGTTTGGTGGACAGGTTTTACCACTTCATCTCCCCAAAAGTTATCGGTGGCGATGGTGTGCCACTTTTTGGTGACCTAAACTGTGTAAAAATAGAAGATGCTTATAAATGTAAACTAACTGATACCAAAAGGTTTGAAGAAGATATTTTACATGTATATAAATTTAACGATTATACAGATCATGTGCTTCAGTTGACAGAAAAATTTAGAAATAGGTGTAAATACGGATGTTCACAGGGATAATCGAAGAGGTAGGTACGGTTAGCAGGGTAATCAGGAAGGGAGAAAATGCTGAGTTGCAAATTAATTGTAGCTTAATACTTGACGATGTGCGGGTGGGCGATTCTATTGCGGTGGATGGTGTATGTCTTACTGTTACTAAAAATAATGAAAATAACTTTATCGCTGATGTTTCCTATGAAACCATCTCTAAAACAACACTTTCCAGTATTAAAAATAATGATAAGGTCAATTTAGAGAGGGCTCTTACTTTAAATAGCAGGCTTGGAGGGCATCTTGTATTGGGGCATGTTGATTGTGTGGGAATCGTAAAACAGATCAGATTTAGAGGGGAGAGCATCGAGCTTAGCATAGGGGGATTCGATCCCATAAAACAGTATATTGCTAAAAAAGGTTCAATTGCGGTAAATGGTATAAGTTTGACGGTGTCAGATCTTGGGGAGGACTATTTTACCGTTGCGGTTATTCCACATACGTTTGAGGTTACAACGCTTAAGTATAAAAAGCCTGGAGATGGTATAAATCTTGAAGTGGATGTTATTGCAAGATATGTAGAAAGATTATTGCAAAATAGGGAAAATAATAATAGATTAGAAAAGATGCTTGTGGACTATGATTGGTAATAAAAAATCTATATGGAAAATTATGAATTTAAAATGGGAGAAAATATGGAAAGTGATGTAAAAATAGGTATAGAAGAGGCGATTGAAGAGCTTAGAAAAGGTAAGATGATCATTTTAGTGGATGATGAAGATAGGGAGAATGAAGGTGACCTTGTAATTGCAGCCGATTTTGTAACGCCTGAGGCCATAAATTTTATGGCAAAGTATGGAAGAGGTCTTATCTGTCTTAGTCTCACAGCCAAAAGGTGTGATGAACTTGGGCTTAACCTTATGGTGAACGAAATGGGTAATACCGCAAGATTTGGCACTGCATTTACAGTTTCCATAGAAGCAAAAGAGGGGGTAACCACCGGGATATCTGCCCATGATAGGGCAAAGACGATAAAAGTAGCCATAGATCCCAAAACTAAGCCTTCAGATCTTGCAAGACCAGGACATGTATTCCCACTGAGGGCAAGGGATGGTGGGGTGCTTGTGAGGGCTGGGCAAACTGAGGGTTCTGTTGACTTATGCCGGATGGCGGGGCTTACCCCAGCAGCGGTGATATGTGAAATTATGAAAGATGATGGTACGATGGCACGTATGCCCGATCTGGAAATTTTTGCCAGGGAACACGGCATAAAGATAGTGACAATTGCGGATCTTATTGCCTACAGATTAAAAACGGAAACAGTAGTGGAGGAGTCTGCCGTTGCGAATCTTCCTACTATCTTTGGTAAGTTTATTATAAAAGGGTTTAAAAATGTTATAGATGGGCAGGAAGCAGTGGCTCTTATTAAAGGTGATATTCAAAAAGATGAACCTGTACTTGTCAGGGTTCACTCCCAGTGTTTGACAGGTGATGTGTTTGGTTCATTGAGGTGCGATTGCAGGTCTCAGCTACATTGCTCTTTGCAGATGATAGAGAAGGCAGGTAAGGGAATTTTGCTTTACATGTTTCAGGAAGGTAGAGGAATTGGCATTTTAAATAAGATTAAAGCTTATCATCTACAGGATGAGGGGTTTGATACAGTGGAAGCCAATCTACACCTGGGGTTTAAGGATGATTTGAGGGACTACGGTTTTGGTGCCCAGATACTCAGGTTTTTAGGGATTAATAAAATGAGATTGATTACAAACAATCCCCGAAAGATCAAGGCTCTGTCGGGATACGGTATAGATATAGTGGAAAGGGTTCCTATAGTATGTGAAGTAACTCCAGAAAATATAAGATATCTTGAAACAAAAGAGGAGAAGCTCGGACACAAGTTGAATATAAAAAAGGTCAAAAAATAATAGGGGTGATCTATGACGGTTAAGGTGTTTGAAGGTAAATATGATGGCAGAGGGTTAAGATTTGCCATAGTGGCATCAAGGTTCAATGACTTTATAGTAAAGAGTCTTGTGGCAGGGGCTGTGGACGCACTTGTGAGACATAATGTGGAGGAAAAAGATATAGAGGTGTTTAAAACACCTGGTGCTTTTGAGATACCACTTATATGCAAAAAGCTTGCAAAATCGAAAAAATATGATGCTGTTATTGCACTTGGGGCTGTTATAAGGGGTTCTACTCCGCATTTTGATTATGTGGCTGCTGAGGTTTCAAAGGGTGTAGCCAAAGCTGGATATGACACGGAAGTGCCTGTCATCTTTGGTGTGCTTACTACCGATACAATAGAGCAGGCTGTTGAAAGAGCTGGTACCAAAGCCGGGAATAAAGGGGCAGAGGCCGCAATGGGGGCACTCGAACTTGTAAATCTCATAAAGGAACAGAATATTTAATGGGTGGTAAGAGACTAACAAAGATAAGAAAATATGCTTTAAATCTTTATTATATGCACCTTCAGAATGGAGAGATGCTTGAAACTATTGTGGACGGTCTTGTTAAGTATAACGGATTTAATAGAGAGATTCTATTTGAAAGTGTTGGTTTATTAAAAAAAGCTATAGAAAAAACTGTTTTTTCAGATGAGCTTATTGAGAAGTATTTAAAACATGGTTGGAATTTAAATAGATTGCCTATGATGGATCTTCTGATTTTAAGATTGGCTATATTCGAGCTATTTGAAACTGATGACCCTATAAAGGTCATTGATGACTATGTAACCCTTGCAAATAAATACTCTGGACAGAATAGTCCCGGCTATATAAATGGTATTCTTGAAAAAATAAAAAACGATTTTGGTTTGCATACAAAAAATGGTTAAACATATCACGGTGTCATATCCAAGTGTGGAAAAAGATAGAGGGCTGGATATATTTCCAATTTTTTTAGATTTTGATTTCATCAATAGATTACCCAGAGGGGTAACCGCCAGGATAGATTTATTAAACCTTGGGAAAATTTTCGATACTATCAATCAGGTGGATCGTTTGCAAGAGATAGTATACTTTTTGAAGGATGGGTTATGTTTTGAAAGAGGTTTTTTTTTGATAGATTTTAAAAGTTTTTCGGAGAATTTTGAAAGATATATCAGGTTACTGGCAAATTTTGAACAGGATTGTTTTTATTTCGAAAAGAATCCATTTTTGGACTGCGAAATTGTGGCTGAAAAATTGAATAAAATTATTTTTGTGACGGAATTTATATGACAGAATCGAGTATAAAAATTAAATTTATTGCAAATCGAGATCAAATTCTATATATAAATAGTATACTGGACTCATATGATGGGATCGGTATAATGAGAACTATAGACCGTGAAAAGGGGCATGTTGCTATCTATTCGACGGAAAGTCAGCATGAAAAGGTGCTCCTTTTGCTAAAGGCCCTAAAAAAAGAGGGGATATATATCAAAGATATCTCTGTTGAAAGGAGTGAAGATGTGGATAGTTGGTGATGAAGTATGGATATGAATCTTAATAAAAAATATATGATTATGGAGATAGCAAAAAGTAACACTAAGGATAATAGGCCTTTCATAAAGGTTGTTCTTATAGATAAAGATGGTGTTCAGATACAGGGGATAATGTTTGATAGCAATAAGCTTAAATTTGATCCCCAGAAGGGTGATGTTGTTGATGTAAGTGGTACTATTCAGAGCTACAATGGTCAGTTTCAGATAAAAATTAATAACATGTCAAAGATGCCGGAGGAGGAATCGAAAGATTTTTTACCAAAGGGGGATTTTGATGAGAATCAGTTGTACGATGAGTTTGTAAGCTTTGTGGAGAGTAATCTGCAAGATAGATTTATAAAAGCCCTCTTTAGAGAGTTTAAAAATGATCAGGATGTCACCACAAAATTTAAAAAAATGCCTGCGGCAAAAAATGTACATCATGCTTACATAGGTGGTTTGCTGGAGCACACCTATTCTGTTGTTAGGCTTGCTGTTATCATGAGCAATTACTATAAAGTAAACAGAGATCTTTTGATGGCAGGGGCTATTTTCCATGATATAGGAAAAGTGTTTGAACTGGATATATCAAAAGGTTTTGAATATACGGATAGTGGGAAACTTATAGGTCATTTGCTTCTGGGTATTGAGCTTGTAAATAGCTATTGTGCAAAGATTGATAATTTTCCAGAATTATACAGACACGTAATAAATCATATGATTGCCAGTCACCATGGCCTTTTAGAGTATGGATCCCCTAAAAAACCAAAAACTTTGGAGGCTATTATACTTCACCACATAGACGATATGGATGCAAAAGTTAATACTTTTAAGTCTATATTCATAAAAGATAATATAACAGCTGGTGGCTGGAGCAATTACGATAGGTTGCTTGAAAGGCAGCTATTTAATCATAATATAATGATGGAGGATTCTGATGCATAATTCAATTGGGATAAATAGGATACTGTTGGGTGTCCAATTTTTATTCGTGGCATTTGGTGCCCTTGTTCTGGTGCCACTACTTACAGGTCTTGATCCTTCTATAGCACTTTTCACAGCCGGTGCCGGCACTTTACTTTTCCAGTTGATTACTAAATCTAAAGTTCCTGTATTTCTTGCAAGCTCATTTGCCTTTATTGCTCCTATTCAATATTCAATGAAAAATTTTGGTGTGGGTGAGACATTTGGGGGGCTTGTCGCTTCAGGACTTGCATATCTTCTATTTTCCTTTTTGGTATATAAAGGTGGCGTACGTGCTATAGAAAGATATCTACCTCCGGTGGTTACTGGGCCGGTAATTATGGTTATAGGATTAAATCTCGCACCAGTAGCAATAAAAATGGCAAAAAGCTTTGACGGATCAGGCAACTTTAATGGCAAAGCCATGATAATATCAACAGTTTCTCTTGTCACAGCCATAATAGTGGTAATGTATGGTAGACGGCTTTTGAGTCTGATCCCTATTTTAATGGGTATAATAGTGGGGTATCTTTTTTCTTTGATTATGGGTGTTGTGGATTTAAGCCCAATTGCCAATGCAAAATGGTTAGTTGTGCCATGGCTTGAGGCAATAAAAAATGGTAGTTATGCGTTACCTGTATTTGATCTAAATGCAATTCTTTTTATCTTACCTGTTGCTATTGCACCAGCGATAGAGCATGTGGGGGATATTCTGGCCATCTCTTCTGTAACGGGGAAAAACTATTTAGAAGATCCCGGGTTGCATAAAACATTATTGGGGGATGGATTGGCCACATCTTTTGCGAGTTTACTGGGTGGCCCCCCCAACACCACATATTCTGAGGTAACAGGTGCAGTGGCATTGACGAAAGCCACAGATGTTGTTTATATGAGAATTGCTTCGTTTACTGCTATATTATTGGCTTTTATGGGTAAATTAAACGCAGTATTAAAAACGATTCCTGTGCCAGTTATGGGTGGTATTCTTATATTGCTTTTTGGTATGATTGCTGCAATCGGTGTTGGTACCCTTGTGAGAAATAAAGTGGATATGGCTAAGGCAAGAAATCTTGTGATAGTATCGGTGGTACTGGTTATAGGGATAGGGAATCTCGTTTTGAGTGTGGGTCCTATAACACTTGGTGGAATTGGTCTTGCAGGTCTGGTTGGTGTAATCTTAAATTTCGTACTACCAGAAGGGAGATAACAATGAGACTTGATAATTTTATGCTTGTAAAACATCCATTGATAAGCCATAAATTAACCTTTATTAGAGATGAAAAGACCTCTAAGAAAGAGTTTAAAGAGCTGGTGGATGAAGTGGCGATGCTTATGGCATATGAAATTACGAGGGATTTCCCTCTAGAAGAGGTGACCATTAAAACACCTATCTGTGAAACAAAATCTTACATCCTCTCAGGGAAAAAGGTTGCGCTTGTGCCGATATTGAGGGCTGGGCTTGGAATGGTAGATGGGATTTTAAAACTGATACCATCCGCAAGGGTTGGGCATATAGGGCTTTACAGAGACGAAAAGACTCTGAAGCCGGTGAGCTACTATTTTAAAATTCCTTCCGACACGGACAATCGTGAATTTATTTTGATAGATCCTATGCTTGCCACTGGTGGTTCTGCTTCTGCAGCGGTGGATATGTTAAAAAAAGCAGGGGCAAAAAGTATTAAATTTATGTGTTTAATCGCTGCTCCGGAAGGGGTGGAAAAGCTTTGTTCTGCTCATCATGATGTTAAAGTTTATGCTGCAGCACTTGATGAAAAACTGAATGAAAAAGGGTATATAGTGCCTGGATTGGGGGATGCAGGTGATAGACTCTTCGGAACAAAATAAAAAACAATCCAGTTTTGTTCTGAAATTAAGGAATACTTTTCTGACAGGGCTTTTTGCCCTTTTACCTTTAGTAGTTACTTACTATTTTTTAGCATTCCTGTTGAACAGTATGACCGGTTTTCTCCTACCCTATTTTGATATAATCGATAAAGAATTAGGGTGGGATACACCAATCTTTCTGAAAAAGATCCTATCTTTTTTTGTTATAATTACTATTGTTCTTATTGCTGGATTATTTACAAAAAATTATTTTGGTAAAAGAGTTATACTAAAACTTGAGAGGCTGGTGGAGAAAATTCCGCTGGTTAAAACAAGCTACAATGCCACTAAACAGATAATAACAACCTTTCAATCCACAAAAACAGATACCTTTAAAAAAGTCGTGCTCGTGGAGTATCCAAGAAAAGGGGTCTATTCAGTTGGATTTGTAACAAATAATAAAAGTATATTACAGGATGGTCATGAAGATAAATATTATACTATCTTTATTGTAACCACCCCAAATCCCACATCTGGTTTTGTTATTATTGTTCCCAAAGATGAGGTGATCATTCTTGATATTTCGGTGCAGTCGGCATTTAAGTTTATAATATCTGCTGGGGTGCTATTACCTTCAAAAAAAGGGGAAGAACTGGAAAACAGCAAAGATGTATAAGAACTTTGGACTGATTGGAAAACCTATTTCCCATAGCATCTCTCCTAAAATCCATAATATCTTTCTATATCTCAATAGGTTAAATGGTGGCTACTGTTGCTTTGAGGTGGAGGATTCACAGCTTGCTGATATAATAGATCTTTTTAAAAAGATGCATTTTGCAGGTTTCAACGTTACTTTACCCTACAAAGAGATAATCATCGATTTTTTAGATGACCTGGACAGTGATGCTGAAAAGATTGGAGCCGTTAATACGGTAAAAATCAAGGATGGTAAGTTAATTGGCTATAACACAGACATATTTGGGATTAGAGAGACATTTAAATTTTATAATGTTGGATTGGGTGGAAAGGTTATAGTCGTATTAGGTGCAGGGGGAGCCGTTAGAGGATTACTATACGAATTAAAAAATCATGATTATGAGAAGTTGATTATTGTTAATAGAACTGTAGAAAAAGGGTTTTTAATAGCTGAAGAATTCGGTATAAAAAAATATACTGTAATGGATATAAAATCTTTTGATTATTCAAAAAAATATGATATAATTATCAATGGGAGTAGTGCTGGCATATCTGGTGGGGTTGTTTTGTGGGATTTAAAAGCAGATGTGGCTTTTGATATGCAGTACGATTTAGATAAAAAAACTATTTTTTTGGAAAAAGTGGATTGTAAAAAGGGTTTTGATGGAATATTGATGCTTGTGGGGCAGGCTTATAAGGCATTTTGTATCTGGAATGATTTTGATTTTGCGATAGATTATAATGAAGTTATTAAGATGCTTTAGGAGTTTTTGATGATATCTACAAAGATAGGAGCAATATTATTAAGTGAAAACTTAATTACAGAAGAACAGCTTGCTAAAGCCATCGAAGTTCAGAAGAAGGAAGGGGGGCGTTTAGGATCGATACTTGTAAAACTTGGTTTCGTTGACGAAGGAAAGATTGCTGAGTTTTTAAGCCAACAATATGGTGTGCCTTATGTCGATCTGAAGTCCAAACAGATAGACCCTAAAATCCTTTCTCTGATACCTAAGGATCTCTGTAGAAAATATATGGTGGTACCTTTTGATAGGGCTGGTAATGTATTAAGCGTAGCCATAGCAGATCCCTCCAATGCTTATGCCCTTGAGGATCTTAGATTTATTACGGGCTATACGATAAAACCTTACGTTGCAGTGGAGTCGAGTATCAATGCTATTCTTGAAACCGAATCATCCACAGACCTTGCTGTGAGTAACATTATTGAAGAATCATTCGAACTGGATGAACTTGAGATAGAAGAAGTATCAGAAAAAGAGATTTCTGTTGATGCTTTAAGGAAAGAGGTGAATGATACCCCAATTGTTAAATTTGTCAATTATATCCTTCATGAAGCCATAAAACGAGGTGCATCAGATATACATGTGGAGCCTTATGAGAAAGATTTTAGAATAAGATTGAGGGTTGATGGGGTATTATACGACCTTGTCAAACCACCAAGAAATATAAAAGATGCTGTAATTTCGAGGCTTAAGATACTTGCAGAATTAGATATTGCAGAAAAGAGGCTTCCACAGGATGGTAGGATAAAGTTGAAGCTACCGAATAAATCGGTAGACATGAGGGTTTCTACGTTACCTGTTCTTTTTGGTGAAAAAGTAGTTCTCCGTATCCTGGATAAAAGTAATCTCCAGCTTGATCTGGAAAAGTTAGGATTTGAGCCCAGTTCACTTGAAAGATTTATCAATGGTATAGAATCCCCCTATGGTATGGTTTTGGTTACAGGACCCACCGGTAGTGGTAAGTCTACGACGCTATATTCCGCATTGAGCAGACTTAATAAAGTTGATGTGAACATAATGACTGCTGAAGATCCGGTGGAGTATAATATATTTGGTATCAATCAGGTTCAGATAAAGGATGAGATAGGTCTTAATTTTGCATCTGCCTTAAGAGCTTTTTTGAGGCAGGACCCAGATATAATCATGGTGGGGGAGATAAGGGATTACGAAACTGCCGAAATTGCAATAAAGGCGGCTTTGACGGGACACCTCGTATTATCCACTTTGCATACAAATGATGCCCCGAGCACAATAAACAGACTTCTTAATATGGGTATAGAGCCTTTTCTTGTGGCTTCCTCCACAGTGGTTATTCTTGCCCAGAGACTTGCCAGGAAGATCTGCCCTAAATGTGCAGAGAAGGTAAAAATACCTGCTGAGGCGCTATTAAGTGTGGGTTTTAGAAAGGATGAGCTTGATAGTTTTGTCCCAATGAAAGGGAAAGGCTGTGATGCCTGCGGTGGAACAGGCTACAAAGGTAGATTGGCTTTGTATGAGGTCATGACTGTGAGTGAAGGGATAAGGGAGCTAATTCTGAGAGGTGCAAATGCCAATGAACTAAAAAAGGCTGCAGTAGAAGAAGGTATGATAACTCTTAGAAGAAGTGGGCTGGAGAAGATTAAGAAAGGTATTACAACCCTTGAAGAGGTTGTAAGAGTTACTTTTGCGGATTAAAAATAAAGGGGGTTAAATATGCCTGAGATGCCTGAAAATCAAGAAACCAGTAAGTATTCCCTGCAGGAGTTGTTGCAAAAAATGATAGAGCTTGATGCCACAGACCTACATCTTACGGTGGGAACTACACCGGTTTATAGGATACACGGAGACCTGGTAAGATTTGGTACAGAGATACTTTTACCAAATGATACCAAAAAGATATGTTATGGTATTATGACTGAGGCGCAGAAAAAAAGGTTTGAAGAGGATCAGGAGTTGGATTGTTCCTTCGGTATAAAAGGGGTTAGTCGATTCAGGGCAAACTTTTTTATGCAAAGGGGTGCTGTGGCGGCTGCGATAAGAAGAATTCCATATCGTGTAATGACTTTTGAAGAGCTTGGATTACCAACTGTTCTTAAAACCCTTTGTGAAAAACCCAGAGGTTTGGTTCTTGTAACAGGTCCCACCGGAAGTGGTAAGTCTACTACCCTTGCAGCTATGATAGACAAGATAAATTCTGAACAAAAAGTACACATAATCACAATAGAAGACCCCATAGAGTATTTGCATCAGCATAAAGAGGCGATGGTAAACCAGAGGGAGGTAAATGCTGACACCAAGTCGTTTGCCAAGGCGTTGAAATATATATTAAGACAGGACCCTGATGTCGTATTAATAGGAGAGATGAGGGATCTTGAGACTATAGAGGCTGCTCTTACAGTTGCAGAAACCGGACACCTCACTTTTGGTACACTTCATACAAACAGTGCTATCCAGACTATAAATAGGATTATAGATGTATTCCCACCACACCAACAGTCACAGGTGAGAGCACAGCTCTCTTTTGTTTTAGAGGGGGTTGTATGCCAACAGTTACTCCAACGAGCTGATGGTAAAGGTAGGGTGATGGTATGTGAGGTTTTAATTCCCAATCCAGGTATTAGAAACCTTATAAGAGAAGATAAATTGCATCAGATCTATTCTATGATGCAATCCGGTCAGTCGGAGCATGGTATGATCACAATGAGTCAATCACTGTTTAATGCCTATGCCAAAGGTTTAATTACTTACGATGAGGCTATAAATAGAGCGGTATATCCGGAAGAAGTTAAACAGATGATAGATAGGTCTGGTATCAGAAGGAGATAATAAAAAGCTACTGCTGGAGGTAGTTGTGGCAAAGTTTAATTATGTGGCAGTTGACGCAACTGGTAACGAAATTAAGGGGGAAATTGAGGGGAAAAATAAAGAAGATGTCATAAAAGCCCTCAAGATGAGGAGAATGACGGTAAAAGAGGTCAAAAGGGATTGGAAAAGTCTTGAGATCTCTTTTGGTGATAAAATAAAAGATGAAGATATTGTTATTATTACCCGACAGCTTTCCACCATGATCAGTGCTGGGCTTCCAATTATGAAGGCCCTTGATATTATTGCAAGTCAGGCCAGTAAAAAATGTGTACGGGAGATGTTTGAAGACATTAAAAGTCAGATTGAGCAGGGGGCACCTTTCAGCAGAGGTCTTGAAAAATACAGAAGTGTTTTTGGTGACCTATACATAAACATGGTAAGGGCAGGAGAAGCAGGAGGATTACTCGATAATGTTCTGGATAGGTTAGCCGGGTATATGGAAAAGGCAATATCCTTGAAGAGAAAAGTAAAAGCAGCAATGATGTATCCTTCTATTGTTTTAACGGTGGCTGTTGTAGTTGTATGGGGGCTTATGGTATTTATTATTCCAAAATTTAAAGAGATGTATGAGGGTTTTGGCGGCACACTTCCAGCTCTAACGCAATTTACCATAAATTTGAGTAATTTTTTGTCAAGCTGGTATGGTGGGGGATTGATTCTGGCTTTCATAGTTATTTCCGTCATTACCATCAGAATCCTTTATAAAAAGAGCGAAAAAGGTAAATACATGATAGATCAATTTCTTTTAAAGATTCCCAAATTCGGTGACCTTTTAAAAAAGGTTGCCATATCAAAATTCTCCAGAACGTTAGGTACTCTTTTGAATAGTGGTGTGCCGATACTTGAAGCGCTTGATATTGTGGCAAAGACAAGTGGCAATAAGGTTATTGAAAAACATCTTATCAAAAGTAAGACAGATATAGAATCTGGAAAAAATATAGTTTATCCTCTTGAAAAAGCTGGTGTTTTCCCTCCTATGGTTACTCAGATGATCTCTGTGGGTGAGGAGACGGGGGCTCTGGATCAAATGTTAACTAAGATAGCAGATTTTTATGATGATGAGGTTGATAGGGCAGTTGAGGGGCTTACAAAATTAGTGGAGCCTATGCTGATGTTATTTGTTGGGGGGGCAGTGGGTTTTGTTATAATTGCCATGTATCTGCCGATATTTAAGATGGGTAGCGTTGTTGGTGGATGATAGATCAGAAAACAAATTATGTTATCATCTCCATCAGACTCTTTATATATGTATTAACATTCTTTTTTAGTAATGTATTAGCAGATATTTTCCGAAGTGAAATAAATACCATTTTATTTATAAATATCGGTTTGATGGTGGTATTTTTTTCACTGATGGTGGTTTTTTTAAGCAAAGTTATAAGTCCAAAGGTCTCCTTTTACATTCAAGCTATTTTTGATTTGATAATTACTTCTTATCTTATTTTGAATACAGGTTATCTGGATAGCCCATATATACTTTTTTTTGCAGTTGTTATCATCTATATGAGTTTTTATGAGGGGTTTAGCGGAGGAATTGTAGGTGTTTTAACGGTTATTATAATTTTCTCTTTTTTATTTATTGTTAAAAGTAGTCTTTTTGTCCCTCAATATTACAATTTCAAATATTTTATGCTTTTAAGTGAATATGTGTTGTCATTCTTATTAATTGTTTTTCTCGTAAGCCTGCTCAATAAAAAATATAAAAAGCAGCTTCTGGAGAGTGAAAAATATAAGAGTAGATTAGCTGAGCTTACAAATTTGCACCAGGCTATTATTGAAAATGTTGATTTTGGTGTGATGCTTATCGACAATAATAAATTTATTTTATCAGCAAACAATAGTGCAAGAAAGATATTTGATATTCAAAATCTGGAGGGGATGCGTATTGATGATTTAATTAAGATTGAAGTTTCGGAAGGTATAGTAAAAAATGAAAATAAATTTATAGGGTATAAATTAAGCCCTTTCAAGGATCCTAAAGGGTTAATGGCTGCTAATCTTTTTATATTTCAGGATGTTTCTGAAAAAGAGCAACTCAAATTAAAATTAGAAGAGGAAAGAAGGCTTGCGGATCTTGGAAGGTTTTCCTCCGTCCTGGCCCATGAGATAAAAAATCCTCTTGGGGCTATTAAAGGGGCTTTACAGCTACTTTTGAAAGATGTAAGGGGCGATGACAGACTGGTGCAGATCTTCATGAGGGAGTTGAACAGACTTGATCTTATATTGGGTAATATGCTGATTATTTCAAAGGATAATTTTAAAAAAAGTGATAATATAAAAGTAAAAGATATCCTTGATGATTTCATCTACTATATTAAAAACAGTGGGATTTTTGAAAATCTTGTGATAAAATCAAATTTAGACGATTACTTCAGGTTACCGCTTTCTGACAGTGAATTTAAACAGATAGTATGGAATCTGTTGATCAATTCATATGAGATTAAAAATGATGCAGTTATAGATATTTATAACAATGATAACAAAATGATATACCAGGATAATGGCCCTGGTGTGGATGAGGCAATAATTGAAAATTTTGGTAAACCTTTTTTTACTACGAAAAGTAGTGGTACAGGTCTTGGAATATACACAATTTTTAAGATATGCGAGAAAAATGGGATATCTTTAAAGGTGTTTTCCAATAAAGAGTTTAATGGATTTAAAATAGAATTTATCGTATAAATTATGAGGTGATTTATGAGTTTTTCATTTCTTTTTGGTATACATTGTCATCAACCGGTGGATAATTTTAAACATATCGTTGATGAGGTGACGTTAAAAAGTTATTTACCTTTTATTGAAAGTGCATCTAATTATAAAGAATTTAATTTTGCGGTGCATTTTAGTGGATGGTTGCTGGAGTTTATAAAAAATAATCATCCTGATCTTTTTAAGATGTTTCAAAAGTTATCCAATGAAGGTCAGGTGGAGTTTTTTTCTGGAGGGTTTTATGAGCCTGTACTTTCTGCCATTCCAAAGAGGGACAGAATATGTCAGATAAAAAAGTTAAACCAGTTTATCCACAACAATTTTGGGCAGAAACCCAGGGGATTGTGGCTTACTGAAAGGGTATGGGATCCTTCCATTATTCCTGATCTGGCGGAGTGTGGAATAGAGTATATTGTGGTGGATGATTATCATTTTATATCTATCGGTTTTCATAAAGACTCACTCTACGGTTACTTTGTGACAGAACAGGATGGAGTAAAGATGAATATATTTCCGATAGATCAGAAGCTCAGGTATATCATCCCATTTAAAGAGCCGGAAGATATTTTAAGCTATACTGATGGAATAATGAAGAAAGGTGGGAAATCGGCAATAATTTTTGATGATGGAGAGAAGTTTGGTGTATGGCCAAAGACATACGAGTGGGTATATGAAAAGGGTTGGCTTAAGAGATTTTTTGAGTCATTTATGGAGAGAAAAGATATCTCTTTTAAACATTTTTATCAGTTTGTTGAAGAGAATAAACCTCTGGGACTTGCTTACCTTCCCCTGACTTCTTATAAGGAGATGGGGGAATGGTCTTTATTTGCGGATAAATTTACACAGATGGAGCGGTTTATCTCTTTTGTCAAGAGATCTGAGTTTGCAGATGTGGCTGATATTTTTGTGAAAGGTGCCCACTGGAAAAACTTTTTTGTGAAGTATCCTGAGAGTAACCATATACATAAAAGAATACTCAAAATCTCCGAAAAAGCCAAAGAATTGAAAAACGATTATCTGGACGATCTCCTATTTAGAGCTGAGTGCAACGATGTTCTCTGGCATGGGATCTTTGGGGGTATATATCTTCCAAACCTCAGAGATAATGCTTTCAGGTATATTATAAAGGCTGAGAAAGAGGTTGAAAAGATGGAAAAGTCGCCTGATGTGATGGTTGATGATCTTCTACTGGATGGATACGGTACGGCAATGCTTAGAAATGACAAAGTTAATCTTCTTTTTACAGCTAAACATGGAGGTCAACTCAAAAGCTTTGATATTAAAGAATTTGAAATAAACATTCTAAATACCCTCTCCCGAAGATGGGAAGGTTATCATGATGCATTGTTAAATAGCGATAAGGTATCCGACGAGGAGTTGGCTACAGGAATCACGACAATTCATGAGATGAAGGTTTCACTTGATGAAGATATTAAAAAACAGATAGCATTTGACTGGTATGATAGAAATTCATTTGTGGATCATTTTGTGGATGCTTTTACATCTGATGAGATTGCTATGAACCGATATAGGGAATTAGGTGATTTTGCTAATCAGCCTTTTGACATGGAGCTAAAGGGAGGAGTTTTATCTTTTAAAAGGGTTGGTGGTATCTATATGGATAAAAGATATACTACGGTCCTTGAAAAGCAGTTTAGCCTTAAAGAGGATAAACTTCAATTTTCTATATCCATCGATACAGATTACAGCGGAGATTTGTGGTATTTGATGGAGATGAACTTTCATTTTTTTGAATATGAAAATTTGGTTATCAATAAAAAAATCTTTAAAAAGGGGTTTGCCACAACCGCGAAAAGGATCGAAGTGAATGCAGGGAATATTTCATTGAAAATTTTGCTGAATAAGAGTACAGATATGTTTGCTTATAGTGTAGATACTGTTCACCAGAGTGAGCAGGGGGTTGATTTTACCACACAGGGGGTAGCATTTGTATTTCCGTTTAAATTGTCAAAGAAGTTGAAAGTAAAAGGAGAGATATATTTTTAATCGGAGTGTAAAATATGCAACTTAGATATGATCCTATAAAAAAGAGATGGATAGTTTTTGCACCGGAAAGGGGTGATCGGGGGGATTATCTGATACTCCAGAAGGAGGTTGAGGATGATCCAGAATACTGCCCATTCTGCCCTGGGCATGAATCGTATACCGGCAGAAGTCTATATGAGGATACCGGAATAGTTGATGGGAAAAAAGTCTGGCTCACCAGGGTCATACCAAATAAATTCCCTCTGTTAAAGGTTGAAGAGACAGATGGTATAAAGCAGTATGGACCTTATGCCTTTTCTTCAAGGCTTGGGGCACATGAGGTAATAATCGATTCGAGAACTCATAACTTAAAAATTTTTGATTATCAGGTGGATGATATTGTCAGATTGTTTAATGCCGTTATTGCAAGAATAACAGATTTAAGGAAGGATGTAAGGTTAAAATATATCACGATGATAAAAAATTGTGGAAAAGTGGCAGGTGCAACCATTTCACATCCACATTCTCAGATTGTGGCATTCCCTTTTTTGCCAAACGAAATAAAGAATATATGGAAGAATCTTTATGAATATTATTATGTGAATAATAGATGTTTAATATGTGATATTCTCAATTTTGAATTGGAAAAAAGAGAAAGAATAGTTGTTAAAAACGATTTTTTTGTGGCCTATTCACCTTATGCCCCAAGACATTCTTTTGAAGTTCACATCGTACCGTTGATTCATACGCATGATTTTATTGGTTTAAAAGATTATGAGAAAGTAAAACTTGCCGAAATCATGATTGATGTTTTAAAGAGATATAATGTGGCGCTGGATGGTGCATCTTTGAATATAAATCTGATAAATGCCGCTTGTAACATAGACATACCTGAACTTGAGTTTTCAAAGTATAAAGAGCGTTTTTTCCATTGGTACATAGAATTGATTCCCAGAATCAACCGTATAGGTGGAATTGAAAAAGGCACCGGTGTTTATGTAAATCCTTTTCTACCGGAGAAATGTACAGAGATCCTGTCAGGTATTAAAAGATTTTGAAATTGAAATGATTTTTCATGGTAAAAAAAATATAATTTTTTGTAAAAATATGGAAAAAAAAATAAATAGTGATATAATATATATTATTATGATTATTGTTTTCTTCTGGTTTTTTTAGAAGGGTAAAAAAATGTTTAAGGAGAGCTTAAAAATGGTTGTTTTAGAATCACTTAGTAAGAATGAACTGTATGAAATGGCGAAAGCCAAAAATATAAGGGGAAGGTCAAAAATGTCCAGAGATGAACTAATAAGAGCTTTAAAGGATGAGGTAAACTCTGAGATACTCGTGGAAAAGTCGAAATTTGATCCTCTTCCTTCGGATATGGTGGGCTATAGTACAAAGGGAGAGGAGAATGAAATTGCTTCACCAGCAAAGATAGATTATAGGTTACCTGAAACATACAACTACGATATGCTTATGTTTTTGCCTATCGATGCAAAAAGGGCATACGTTTGCTGGGAGGTTACGAAATCGAAATTGACGGAATTTGTAGAAGATACAAACATATTAAACTTTAAGCTGGTTTTAAAACTGGTGACGAATGGTATGGGGGAGATATCCAGGGTGAAAGTTGACCTTAGTGGAAACTATTTCTTTTCAAATCCTATGTTGGAGGATCAGGAGGCCTGGGCGGAGATAGGATTAGAGGTGAATGGGCAGTTTAAAACTTTAATGAGATCAAATAGTTTTAAGATGCCTGCCGAAAGAGTTTCAGATAGGGATGATGTTTTGTATATGACTGTAAGGGAAAATGTGGAGAGGATAATACATCTTTCCCTTAAAGGGATGGATGGATATTACAGCAGTATAGAGCTCTATAAGGATGTATTAAAGTCTATAAGTTCTAAAAATAACGTTGAGTGGAGATGAGTATGCATGGATATTGGCTTTTGGTGCTTCATTCCCATCTCCCTTTTGTGAAACATCCGGAGCATGATTATTTTTTGGAAGAACATTGGCTTTTTGAAGCTATTACGGAATGTTATGTTCCTCTGCTTAAACACCTTGGAAAACTAAAATCTGAAGGGGTCGAATTCAAACTTACCATTTCAATGACTCCACCTTTGTGTGAAATGTTGAGGGATGGGGTTTTGATAGATAAATATAAGCTTTATCTTGATAGGATGATTGAGCTTTCGGAAAAAGAGATAAAAAGAACATCCAACGATTTCAACTTTAATAAGCTTGCGATATTTTACAAAGAGTTTTTCAGTTTTACAAAATCATTTATGGAAGACTGCAATTGGGATATCCTATCTGTTTATAAGAGATATAAGGATAGTGAAAACCTTGAAATTATAACCTGCGGTGCCACCCACGGATTTCTTCCATTTATGAGCTACAATGAAAAGGCTGTGAGGGCACAAATTGAGGTGGCTGTAAATAATTATAAAAAACATTTTGGAACCAGCCCAAAAGGGATATGGCTACCGGAGTGTGCCTACTACAAAGGGCTTGAAAAGATACTTGATGAGTATGGAATAAGATATTTTTTCACCGACACACATGGAATTATATTCGGGAAACCGAAGCCAAGGTATGGTGTATATGCCCCCGTTTTTACTGAGTCTGGAGTTGCGGCATTTGCCAGAGATTTCTCCTCTTCCAAACAGGTTTGGAGTTCAAAAGAAGGTTATCCAGGGGATGTGGATTACAGAGATTTTTATAGGGATATAGGCTATGATCTCGATTATGAGTATATCAAGCCTTATATATGTCCTGATGGTACAAGGGTATTTACGGGTATAAAGTATCATAGGGTGACAGGGGCTACTGATTATAAAGAGTATTATGTAAGAGAGCATGCTCTTACGAAAGTGGAGCAGCATGCAAAGCATTTTGTAAAGGAGAGGGAGAAGCAGGTGATGGAGTTAGTTCAGTATATGGATAGAAAACCTGTGATTGTTTCCCCATATGATGCGGAGCTTTTTGGACATTGGTGGTTTGAAGGGCCGGAATTTCTGTACAATGTCTTTAAATATATGAATCACAGTCATGTGGTAAAACCTGTGACCCCTATGGAGTATCTAAATGAATATAATACCAACCAGTTACTGGAAATCAATCCATCTTCATGGGGAGACAAAGGGTACTATGGTGTATGGCTAAACGAAGGGAACGAATGGATATATAAACATTTAAAAATTATTTCAGATAAAATTGTTTACTATGCTTCCATTTATAAGGATACCGTAGATCCATTAAAGGAAAGAGTCTTAAATCAGATGGTGAGGGAGTTGCTGCTTGCCCAGAGCAGCGATTGGGCATTTCTTATTACAACAAAGACCGCTACAGAATATGCCACATTGAGGGAAAAGGAGCATATCTTCAATTTTTTAAAGTTGGAGTCGATGCTGAATGGTGATGTGGATTTTGAATATTTACAGAAGCTTGAAAGTAAAAATAGCATTTTTCAGGAGATAGATTTTAGAATATTTGTTTAATTACGTATAAAGATATATTGCTACAAAGTGACAAAGTGTACCTGCTATTACAAATATGTGCCAGATCTCATGAAAACCGAATAGGTCCGGGAAGGGATCTGGCTTTTTTATTGCATATATGATTGCACCTACTGTGTAAAAGAGCCCACCCATAAGGAGTAGATATATTCCGTAAATATTTAAATTCTTATATAAAGGGTAGATTGCAAAAATAATAATCCAACCCATAGATAGATATATGGTTGTGTAGAGGGACCTTGGGGCGTTGATGAAATATATTTTAAAGAATAGTCCAAAGATAGCGATTATCCAAACAGCTGATAAAATAACCGATCCTACATAGCCTTGAAGAGTAATCAAACAGAAAGGTGTATACGTCCCTGCTATGAGGAAAAATATCATAATATGATCAAGCTTTTTTAATATAATTTTTTTATGTGAACCTTTCTGAGTAAGATGATATAAGCCACTCGTAAAATAAAGGGATATCATGGTGATACCAAAGACAGCATAAGAGACGATATGCTTAACGCTTTTAAGTTCTACACCTTTTTTTACAGATATGAATGTAAGAAATATTGCTACAAAACCGAAAATTAAATGAGTGAGTGAACTTATAATTTCCCTGCTTTTCATTAAATATATATAACACTAATTTACTCACCAATGTCAATCTAATAATTTTCTGCCGTCATTTAATTTTTACAAATTTAGGAAATTAGTGTAACAAAATTAGTCCCTGTAAGAAACTCTTGTTTAACTACATGCCATAGTTATAACATTGGAAATGATAATATCGGCATAATAAAATATTGATTATTTCTTGATTGTTTTATATAATAAACTAATAAAAAATGGTGGAATGTATGGAAAAAGACATCAATATTTTAGTTGTGGACGATGAAGATTATATTAGAGATAGCATAAAGTTGATTTTTGAAGAGGAAAATTATGGATTTATTGAGGCGGAGAATGGTTTTAAAGCCCTCGATATCCTTGAAAAAAGAAAAGATGAAATCGATATAGTGATGACTGACCTTAAGATGCCAGAAATGGATGGTATTACACTTTTAAAAATCATTAAAGAACGTTACCCTGAAATGACAGTTATTATTATCACTGGGTATCCAAGTCTTGAAACTGCTATTGAAACGTTACAAATAGGTGCAGATGATTATATAACGAAACCTTTTAATGTAAACGATGTCCATTCAAAACTTAGAAAAGCCCTCGAATCAAAAAAATTAAAAAGAGAGGTGGCATTACTCACAGATATCGTTTCGATATATGAGTCTGCAAGATTCCTTTCTTCCACTTTATCACAGGAGGAGATACTTTTAGAGATCACCAAAAAATTGATCGGTGAATTTGGTGTGGATGGTTTTTATGTAAAGCTTTTTAATAGAAAGTTTACCCTACATAATGCCGATGAGGAGATAATAACATTTCTGGATGATGAGTTTTATGCAAAGAGGGTTTTAATACTTTTTAGCTCCGCCAGAGAATATGAATTTAAAGCTGTGTGCAATGGTAAAAACTATTCTATAATTATTTTTCCCATGTATTCAAATGATGGCTTATGGGGGATATTTGCCATATATTACGATTCTAAGAAAAAGTTATCAAACATAAAGAAAGAGATGCTCAATATTTATTCTGGGCAGATCTCTCTTGCTCTTCAAAATTCTTTATCTTTCCACGATCTTTCCGATGGATATATGCAAACAATTATATCTCTTTCCAATGCGGTGGATGCAAAAGATAGTTATACCAGGGGACATTCTGAAAATGTTAAAAAATATAGTAAGATGATTGTGGATGAAATCGGTTTTCCCTCTGAATTTGGGAAATATATGACATATGCCGGATTACTGCATGATATAGGTAAAATAGGTGTTGATACATATATTATTTTAAAGCCAGATCGTTTGAGCCCAGAAGAATTTGTTGAAATGAAAAAACATCCTGTTTATGGTAAGGAGATTTTAGAGCCTATAAAATTCTTAGGTGATGTGCCATACTATGTACTTTTTCACCATGAAAAGGTTGATGGGACAGGTTATCCATATGGGCTTACAGACAAAGAGATCCCGATAGGTGCAAAGATACTTTCTGTGGCAGATTCTTATGATGCTATGACAACAGATAGAAGTTATCGCCCAAGAAGAACTGCAAAAGAAGCAATTGAAGAGCTTGATAGATGTTCGGGTACTCAGTTTGACCGGGAGATAGTTTCTGCTTTTAAAAGTGCATTAAAAAAGGGTAAAATCATATGAAGAGCCTTTTTAAAGAAGATATTATTAACCTTGGAAAGAAGGCTTTTGAAATAAAGCGTTCGTTATGGGGGGATAAGGTATTTTTTGTAAAAAATATACATCTTAATTATACGAATATATGTATAAATGGTTGTAAATTTTGTGCTTTTGCAAAAGATGAATCGGACGCAGATGCCTATGAATACAGTATTAACGATGTTATTGAATATCTGAAACAAAACTGTGCCTACTGTAAAGAAGTTCATATTGTGGGTGGTTTGCATCCTCATTTCAAGTTTGATTACTATCTGAATATGCTTAGAGCCATAAAATCTAATTTCCCGTGTATTGCAGTAAAGGCCTTTAGTGCAGTAGAGATAGACTATTTTACAAAGATATCAGGTTTAAGCACAGAAAAGGTGCTAATTAAATTGAAAGATGCTGGACTTGATATGATGCCGGGTGGTGGAGCGGAGATTTTTGCCGCAGGTACGAGAAATGAGATCTGCCCTGAAAAGATCTCGGCTGAGAGATGGCTTGAAATTATGGAAATTGCCCATAATCATGGGATCAGAACAAATGCTACTATGCTCTATGGACACATAGAGTCTGAAGATGATGTTATCGATCACCTTCTCAAGCTTAGAAAGCTGCAGGAAAAAACAGGTGGGTTCAATGCCTTTATTCCCCTTTCATTTCATCCGGAGAATACCTTTTTGAGCCATCTTTATCCTTCCACTGGTGTTGAGGATATCAAAATTATATCGATATCCAGGATAATTCTTGACAATATACCTCACATCAAGGGATACTGGGTTATGTTGGGGGAAAAGACAGCTCAGGTGGCTTTATATTTTGGAGCGGATGACCTCGATGGGACAATCGTAAAAGAGAAGATCACCCATTCAGCTGGAGCCTCTTCTAAAGAGGGTTTGACTGAATCAGAATTGATATATATGATAAAGTCGGCAGGGTTTATTCCTGTGGAGAGGGATTCTTTTTATAATGAAGTCAAAGTTTACTAAGCAGATAGTATTTCTAAATCCCAGTGTAAATCTGAATAAGCTGGCGGTCTTTCTGGAGAATAATGGTGTAAATGTGGCTCTGTGTAAAAGCCCTGGTGGAGTTAAAGTCAGTGGAAATAAGGTTGTGTGCAAAGATGAAAGTAGGTACGACGTGTTTCGATTTGATATAGCTTCTATTATGTTGCCCGATATTTATTATAAGTTTTCCGACAATTTTCTAAATAGATTTTTTTATAGAAGATTTCTCAAAAAAAATGGTATAAGATCTGCAATTGATTACCTGATAAAAAATAGATTCCCCCTTTCAGAGCCCAAATTGATTGCCTGTGATAATAATGTGGAAATAGGTGGCCTGTTGTCTGAAAAGAATGTGGTAATCACTTCATACCTTACGAGCAAAGATATTGAAGGGGTCAATTTCAATAAAGTGGTGGCTGTATACAAGCTTTCTGACAATATCGACAAATTTTTAGGAAATGACTATGCCATTGTAAAAAGTAATGTTGTAAATATTGAATTTTTTATAAAAGATCAGTATATTTATCTTATAGCTGACAGTATCGATATTATAGAGAAGGTCATCAGCAAGACTTTCTTGAAAAATGTTAATATGGAACTTGTTGAAAAGTTTAAATTACTGCGCAACGATACCACTATGATAAAAAAGATAAAGAAAGACCTTTATCTTGTGAATGATTATAGCTTTTTTAATATTTCACTAAACCCTGGAAAACATTGGTTGGAAACATTGGGGAGATATATATGCGCAGGGAAGCTGTAGTAAAAGAGTACTTTTATCCATCAGATAAAGGAACTTTAAAAAAACTTTTTCAGTCGTGGGGGCAGGTTGGTACTGTAAAAAATGATGCGTTGGTCTCTATTGTGCCGCATGCTGGTTATATCTACTCCGGTGAAGTGGCTTTCAGGGTATTGTCATCTATAAACATAAAAAAACGTGTGATTCTCATGGGGCCTAACCATACCGGTTTTGGTCAAAGGGTGTCCATATATCCAGGTAGTTCATGGGAAACACCTTTTGGGGATATTGATGTGGATGAAGAGTTGGTGGAGAGGTTCGTAAATATAGGATTAAAAACTGATACACTTGCTCATCTTAAGGAACATTCCCTTGAGGTGATACTTCCTATGCTTAAATACTTGAATGAAAACTGTAAAATAGTGCCAATTACCATATCATATTTAAGATATGATGAATGTAAGTTGGTGGCGGAGAAAATACTTGATGTGTTGAAGTATTTTAAAGATGAGGTTATATTTGTAATCAGTTCAGATTTTAACCATTTTGAGGATGAAAAAACGACTCTTGTGAAGGATAAGTATGCCATAGATGCAATATTGAGGCTTGACCCAGAAGGTTTGTATGATGTTGTGAGAGATAAAGATATCTCCATGTGTGGTGTTATACCATCCACCATAGGGCTTATAGTTGCAAAGAATCTTGGGGCCCAAAAGGGAGATCTGATCATGCACACCACAAGTGGGAGAGTAAGTGGGGATTACGATAGGGTTGTGGGGTATGCTGGAATTGTGATCAGTTGATTTGGAATGGTTGCGAAAAAAGGGATAAAAAAAGAGGTGAGTAATGAAGATTAGAAAAGCTGTTTTTCCGGTTGCCGGGTTTGGTACAAGGATGCTTCCGGCTACCAAGGCAATACCTAAGGAGATGATTACGCTTGTTGATAAACCTTTGATTCAATATGCTGTGGAAGAAGCTGTGGAGGCTGGTGTTGATGAGATTATATTTATTACCGGCAGGTTTAAAAGAGCGATAGAGGACCATTTTGATAAATCTATAGAGCTTGAAATTGCACTGAAGGAATCGAAAAAAGAGAAGGAATATGAGATTCTTTCAAGGATAAGTGAGATGTGCGACTTCATTACCGTAAGGCAGAAAGAACAAAAAGGTTTAGGTCATGCAATATACTGTGCCAGAGATGTGTTGGGGAAGGATCCTTTTGTGGTGATACTGCCGGACGATATCATAAGTTACAAAGAATCGGTTACAAGACAGCTTATAAAAAAATTTGAAGTGGTGGGATCACCTGTGCTGGCAATTACAGAGGTTCCTGCTGAAGAAACTTATAAATATGGTATAGTTGATATTGACAAAAAAATTGATGATAGAACTTTCAAGTTAAAAGGGATGGTGGAAAAGCCTAAAAGTAATCCACCTTCTAATTATGCAATAATTGGCCGGTATGTATTGACATATGATGTTTTGAAAGCTATTGAAGAATGTGATGCAAATTTAGGGGAAATTCAGCTTACCGATGCTATACGTAAAGTTACAAAAGAGCAGAGTAGCTATGGTTATCTTTACGATGGTTTAAGATTTGACTGTGGGAATAAGATTGGCTATCTTGATGCCACGATCCATTTTGCGTTGAATAGAGACGATCTGAAAGATGATTTTACAAAGATTTTGAAAAAATATTGCTGAGGTATATATGGATGAGCTATCCTCTTTGGAAAAAATAGTGTTAATTCACGGACTTGGTGGAGAAATTTCCAATATTCTCAACAGGATTGTAAAGGATGTTTATGAACAGGGTCATTTCCCTCCTGTGGATATAAGTCTTAGAAGCGATTCTGTCGTCGTCTGGATTGAGCTTGCCGGAGTAAAACGGGAGAATGTTAAGATTTACCTATATGAGGATCTGCTGGTGATGGAGGGGATTATAAGACCTGCAAAGGCTGACAACTACAATTTTCTAAGGGTTGAAAGAAATTCAAATCCATTCAGGAGAATCGTAAAATTACCTGTTAAGGTGGATGCTAAGAATTTTGATGCAAAATTTGAAAATGGTGTTTTTAGGATAGAATTTAAAAGGATGCCAAAAGAGTTAGTTTTAATCAAATTAACTGAAGATGGAGGACAATAGTGGATCAACAGCTTGAAAATGAATTAACAATACCTGAGATATTACCTTTACTACCTGTTCGTGATATAGTGGTTTTCCCCTATATGGTGGTACCTCTGTTCATCGGCAGGGAATCCAGTATTGCAGCGGTGGATGAAGCATTAAATTCCAAAAGGATGATTTTCCTCTCCACCCAGAAGGATCCGATGATGGAAGATCCTGGTGAGAATGATATATACAAAATTGGTACGGTGGCGATGATTCTAAGGATGTTGAAGCTTCCGGATGGAAGGGTGAAGATCCTCGTACAGGGTTTGAAAAGAGGGGAGATAGAAGAGTTTGTACAAAAGGAGCAATTTTTCAAAGCAAAGATAAAAACATTTGATGAAGATGAAACACCCACAAGCGATTTAAAGGTGGAAGCCCTCATCAGATATGTAAAGGAACAGCTTGCTAAAGCCATAAATCTGGGTAAGCCGATGCTTCCGGATCTGCTTGCGGTTATTGATACTATAAATGTTCCTGGAAAGCTGGCGGATATAATTGCAGCTAATCTGGGGCTTAAAACGGATGAAGCCCAGGAGATTCTTGAAAAACTTGATTATGTTGAAAGGTTAAATAGAGTAAGCCAATTCCTCACGAGGGAAATATCGATATTAGAAGTGCAGAATAAGATTCTCAGCGAGGCAAGGGGGGAGATAGATAAAAGTCAGAGGGAGTACTTCCTCAAAGAGCAGTTGAAAGCCATTAGGAAAGAGCTGGGGGATGAGGATGACCTTTCCAAAGAGGTGGAGGAGTTTGAAGAAAAACTGAAAAAGCTTAAGATGCCCAAAGAGGTTAAGGAGGAGGCCACCAAACAGCTAAAAAGACTTTCCAGAATGCATTCTGATTCCGCAGAAGCAACCGTGGTGCGGACATTTCTCGAGTGGATTGTGGAACTCCCCTGGGGTAAATTTACAAAAGACAATCTTAATATAGAGAATGCAAAAAAAGTGCTTGAGGAAGATCATTACGGTTTA
>PNIN01000070.1 GCA_002878065.1 Calditerrivibrio nitroreducens | reverse complement strand
AAGCTGATCCTAATAAGGTGTTGAGGTTCTATCCTTTTGAATAATATGGAGAAAAAATATGAACTTTGAAGCGGCAAGCAACATGAAACTTTCACAGTATCAGTATGCTTACGGTGTAAAGATGGCTAAAACTGCCCTGGATCTGCAAAAACAGCAGGGTGCAGAGGTGATGAAGCTGATACAATCTGCCCCGAAGATTTCTGATTCAAAAAATATTATTGACCTTTACGCCTGATTTAAGTATTACTGATGCATGAGAAAGGAAGCTGAAATATTATTAAAACAGATCAGTGATATAGCATCCAAAATCAGATCTACATCAGAATATGAAAAGATTGAAGAAACATTAAGCATATATCTTAATTTTTTAGACCAGCTTATATCAATATTAAAAGATCACCCCTTCGAAGACATCGCTATGAATCTTAGTATTATAAACAATGATCTGAACATACATTTGAATGAAATGAAAAAAAAGGTCAAAAATACAATAGAATCCACAAACAGAAAAGTCGTAGTAAGTAATAGGTTTAATAATACCCATAAAGAACTTGAAAGTTTAATTGACAAGAAGATATAAAATTTTAATTCAAGGAGCATTTATGAACGAGATGAGCCCAAATGCCATTATAGTAAAAGATTTACTCAGACCTGACAGGATAATAGAAACCCATATTTCATACGTTTTTATCAAGGATGAGTATGTTTATAAGATGAAAAAGGCTGTTAATTATGGCTTTCTTGATTTTACGCTGTCTCAGTATAGAAGGAGTTACTGTTATCTTGAAAAAGAGCTTAATGAGAGGTTTTCGAAAGGGGTTTATCTTGATTTACTGAAAGTAGTTAGAAAAAATAAGGGCTTTGATATCGTCCCGATAGAAAATACCCTTCCAACAGTGGAATATCTTGTAAAGATGAGGCGGCTTGATGATAAAGATTTCTTCTCCACAAAGCTGAAAAATGGTGAGATCAACGTAGAAAAAGGGTTTAATATCGGCAGACAGATAGCAATTCTCTTTAAAAATATAAAAACAGATTATGCCACAGCAAAAGAGAATGGTTCATATGAGATCGTGAAGAAAAATTGTGAGGAGAATTTTGATCAGACCTCGAAGTATGTGGGTAAATTTATTTCAGAATCGGATTACCAGTTCATCAAGAATACTACCATGAAGTTTTTAAACGAAAATAAACAACTATTTGAACGAAGGCTTGAAAATGGGTATGTCATAGATGGTCATGGGGATCTGAGGGCGGAACATGTATATTTCGATGGGGATGATATAGGTTTGATAGATTGTATCGAGTTTAACAAGAGATTTAGATACAACGACGTTGTGTCAGATTTTGTCTTTTTGTGTATGGAGACAGATTATATGGGTTACGTTGATATATCAGATAGTCTCCTTTCCGGGTTTTTATCGGTGTATGATGATGAAGATAGTAAGCATCTGATAAACTTTTATAAATGTTACAGAGCTTTTGTCCGTTTCAAGGTGGGTTGTTTTATGTTGGATGGAAAAGATGAAAGCTGGGGACTGTATGGGGAAAAGCTTGCTGAAGTAAAAAGGATGGCTGATCTTTCGTTGTCTTATGCGGTGAATATGTTTGATACAAAATCGCTTATATTCTACGGAATGATAGCGTCTGGTAAAAGTAAAAATGGTAAGTTTTTTGCGAATAAATACGCTGCAAAATATCTAAATAGTGATGTGGTAAGAAAAGAGATTGCAGGTGTAAAGCCCACCGATAGGGTCTTTGATGGCTATAATGAGGGGCTGTATTCTGAGGAGATGACAAAAAAGGTTTATCAAACACTTGCGGATCTTGCCAACAAATCGTTAAACAATTACAGAATGGTGGTGGTGGATGGAAGCTTTGGAAAAAAGAGGTATTTAGATGAATTTTTGGGTATTTTCAGAGGGGAACCTATAAAAGTAAAATTTACAGCACCGGATGAAGTTATCTATCAAAGATTGGATAAAAGATTTGAGAAGGAGTCAGTTTCAGATGGTAGGCCGGAGATCTATGAAAAACAGAAAAAGGAATTTGAAGATATAGGGGCTGATCTCACCGTTGTTACTATTGGTGAACCTGAGCAGAATGCCTATGATATAATGTCTGAATTGAAAGCCCGTTATGAGAAATAACTATCTTATAAAGAGGGTGAACTCCCCCTTTGATGACACTGCATTCTTTGTGAGAAATATTTACAAAAAAGATGCATTCCTTTTTGATTGCGGTAGATTAGGGGATATTACAAACAGTGAGCTGCTTGACGTAAGGGACGTATTTGTTTCCCATACCCATATGGATCACTTTTACGGTTTTGACAGGATATTGAGGGGTTGTTTGAGGTCAGAAAAGCCCATAAGATTCTATGGACCTCCCAATTTTATCAATAATGTAAAAGGTAAGCTTGACGGTTATACATGGAATCTGATCAAAAGCTATCCACTAACTATTGAGGTATATGAGCTGGGAGTAAAAAGGGTTAAAAAAGCTGTTTTTTCCGCATTAAACGGATTTGTGCCGATATATGAACAGGAGGTTCCAAAAGAGGTTCTTTTAGGGGATCGTTTCCAGTTTGACTATTGTTTTTTTGATCATAAAACTATCTCTGTTGGTTATCGTATTAAAGAGCCGGTGCATATAAATATAAAAAAAAATGTACTTGAAAAGCTAAATCTAAAAGCTGGACCCTGGCTTACAGATCTAAAAGATAGGTTAATTAAAGGTGAAAATAAAGGTGATATCGAAGTGGATGGTAGGTTGTATAACGTGGCAGATCTTGAAAAGGAGCTTGTGATATATTCAGAGCCTCAGGATATAACATTTATTACCGATATAGCACCCACTTATGAGAATTTCAAAAAAGCGGTGGATTTTGCCAGAAATAGCTATATTCTTTTGATAGAAGCGATGTTTAGCAAGTTTGATGTCCTTCATGCTATTGAAAAATCCCATCTTACAATATCTTTAGCAAAAGAGATTTTCTTGAGATCTAGGTCAAAATTTGTTAAATTTTTCCATTTTGCACCGAAATATGAACATGATAGGGATCATTTTATGGATGAGCTTTACGATGGGTTTTCAGAAAAAATTATTTGATAAATTTTTATTAATAATGTAATGTATCGTCGGAGATATTATGGATGAATTGACCAAAAGCCTTGAGGACTATCTGGAGATGATTCTGATGCTCCAGAAGGAGCATGGTTCCGCAAGAGTTACAGATATAGCCAAAAGACTGAATGTAAAAAAACCAGCTGTTACAAATGCTTTAAAAATATTATCCGACAAGGGTCTAGTGGAGTATTTTCCATATAAAGAGGTGCAATTTACCAGAAAAGGGAAGGAATTGGCGGAAAATCTACTTGATAAACACAAAATCATCACGAGATTTTTTACCGATGTGCTTGATATTGAGTTTTCGGTAGCTGAGGATGACGCCTGCAAGGTGGAGCATGTGATAAGTGAAGGGACCTTTAATCGTCTGGAAGCTTTTTTAAAATTTGTTCTTGAATCTGATAAGAACTGTATCGATATAGAAAAATTTAAAAAAGATTGTAAAAATTAAATGGCTAATAAAAAGGTTGTTTTAAGATGGTTTATACTGCCGTGGTTATTGTTTTCAATTATTTTTACTGTGGTGTTGGTTATGAATAAAAAGCCTCCTTATCGATTGGATAGTTTTCCTGATCTGAAAGATGTTGATATAAATGAGCTAATTTCTATAGATAAAAAAAGAGCTTTATCTGAAGGGGTATTAAATAGCAGAAATATGCCCGAATTTAAAATGGGTGATCGAAACGTTGGAATTTTATTAATACATGGCTTCACCGCTTCCCCTTTTGAGATGTCTGAGCTTGGGGAGTATCTGAATAGAAAAGGTTTTACCGTTTACAATGTTAGGTTGGTGGGGCATGGGTCAAAATCGGCTTATCTGGATAGATTAAGTTATAGGGATTGGTACGATTCATTAAAATATGGTTATTTTACTCTGAAAAATAGCTGCAAAAAGATTTTCTTGATAGGACAGTCGATGGGGGGATTGTTGGCATTAAACGTGGCATATTACAATGATCTGGATGGTGTTATTCTTCTATCCCCGGCGCTTGATATTTTAGATTCAAGATTCGATTTTGTTCCAATTGCACAGTATTTCATAAATAGCATACAAAAAGAATATTCTGATACATCAAATCTCAAAGAATATTATTATGGAGAGAGGTCTGTTAAAGGGATGGTAAATCTCAGATATCTTATAGAGTATACATGGGAACATAAGGATCTACTAAAAAAACCTATACTTGTTTTTCATTCTAAGTTTGACGACGTGGTGGACTACCGTGGCAGTGTAAAATTTTTTAACGAAGTTTCCGTTTCAAAAGAGCTTGTTTTAATAGACGACCCAAAAGTAAAACATATTTTATCGAGTAGTTTAAACCCTAAAAAGGAAGAGATATACGAAAAAATATTAGGTTGGTTGGAGGCGATGGATGTTAAAAAATAAAAAGATAGGTTTCATTGGTTCCGGAAATATGGCTACAGCCCTCATTAAGGGGCTTTTAAAGTCAGAAAAGATTCCTGCAGAGAGCATATACGCCAGCGATGTGGATATTGAGAAGCTGGAGCAATTGAGCAATGAATTTGGAATTAATATCATATTCAAAGACAATAAAAAACTTGTGGACGATGTGGATGTGGTGGTTTTATCTGTGAAACCTCAGATAATGGAGAAGGTTTTAAAGGACATAAGTGAAAGGGTAAATGATAATAAATTACTTATTTCAATTGCCGCCGGGATATCCTCTCAGTTTGTGGAGGATACATTGGGGAAAAAGATACGTTTTATTCGTACGATGCCAAATACTCCGGCACTTGTTCTATCTGGTGCAACGGGCATCGCTCCTGGGGACAATGCCACTGAAGAGGATGTAAAAATAGCACAGGAGATATTTTCAGCAGTGGGGATATCTGTAATCGTTGAAGAGTATCAGATGGATGCTGTCACCGGGCTTTCTGGTAGCGGGCCTGCTTATATTTTTATGATAATTGAAGCGCTGAGTGATGCAGGAGTAAAGGTTGGGCTTTCGAGGGATATCTCCATGAAGCTGGCTGCTCAGACGGTTTTAGGAGCTGCCAAACTGCAGATCGAAACGGGATTACACCCGGGCACTCTAAAGGATATGGTTACGTCTCCGGGGGGTACAGCAATAGCAGGTATACATACATTGGAGCAGGGGGGACTCAGGACTACCCTCATTAATGCGGTTGAAACCGCCACCAGGAGATCCATAGAGCTTGGTAAGAAAAAATAGTTTCAAACTAGGAGAGATTTAATTTGGATACTGTACTTCATCTTTTTATAATTGTCACTCTCGGATATCTTCTGGGAAATGTAAAGTTTAGAGGATTTTCCCTTGATATATCAGCGATTTTGGTGGTGGCTCTGATTGCAGGGTATTATGGTGTTACACTGCCTGAGGATTTTAAGTACTTTGGTCTGGCTCTTTTCATGTATGCGGTGGGGTTACAAACCGGGCCACTTTTCTTTGAAACGTTTAAGAAAAATGGGATATTTTTTAACACGTTAGCAACAGGGATAATATGCTTTATTTTTTTTGTGATATTTATATCAGGAAAACTATTAGGTTTTTCAAAAGGTGCCTTGATTGGTGTTTTTACCGGCAGTATGTCCAGTGCCCCTTCTCTTGCGGCTGTTTTGGAGCATAATTATATCAGTCAGGCATCGGTGTTTTTTGGTTTGACTTATCCTTTTGGGATCATATCCAGTGTTGTTTTTGTAAGACTGATTCCGACGATTTTTCGTATAAATATTCAAAATGAGGTCACCCTCTATGAAAATCAGCTTGTATCATCCTATGAGAAGTTAGGTGGTAAAAACTTTTTGGTAACGAATGAGAATTTTGGTAGAGAAAAGATTACAAAAGATCAATTTGAAGTAATGACGGGATGTTTTATAGAGAGGATAGAAAAATCTCAAAATTCTAAAGACAGGAATATCATAGAAATGGGTGATATACTAAGGGTTGTGGGGACAGAACAGGAGTTGAAAACTGCTCAATTGATGTTGGGACAGGAGATAAAAGATTTTGTGGAGTTTCACGATAATATGAAGGTGCTGCGTCTGCTTGTAACTTCAAAACAGGTGGTTGGTAAAAAGATTGGTGAGATTAAGAGGTTAAAGGCTTTAGGTGGTGTAATTACTAAAATAAGAAGATCAGGGATCGACATCAAGCCAAATCCTGGGTTGACTCTGATGTTAGGGGATAAGCTTTACATTACTGTGCCTGAAAATAATGCAGATGCTGTGACGGAATATATTGGTAATAATTTGTTAGCTTATCCTGCTGGGGATTTTCTGCCGATATCCATCGGTATTGTGTTGGGTATTTTTATAGGTAAGATACCTATAAATTTACCTTTTTTGGGTGATTTCAGGTTGAGTTTTGTGGGGGGAGTATTTATCACTGCAGTTGTACTTGGACGTTTGGGAAGAACTGGTAAACTGGTTTGGCAGCTTTCTCCTCATTCCACTTCCCTTTTAAAGACCCTTGGTCAGCTTGTTTTTATGGCGGTAATTGGTGCAAATTCCGGAAAGTTTGTGGTGGTATCGATTCAAAAACATGGACTTTCATCCATCTACGTGTCGGTGGGTGCTATACTTTTTACTCTTATTATCTTCGTGTTTATAATGAGATATTTTTTTAAGTTGAATATTATAGATGTTTTTGGTATTTTTGCTGGAGCTATGACGTCCACACCTACACTTACGATGGCAAATGAAATTACAAAGACTGATTATCCTTCAATTAGTTATGCTTCCACTTACCCTTTTGCTCTTATCATTACGATGTTGCTGGCTCAGGTAGCTGGAGTACTTCTTTAATGCTTACAATTATTGAGATTTTTCTTATAGCTGTTGCGATGAGCGTGGATGCTTTCAGTGTTGCTTTTGGAATAGGGTGTAGCTACAATACCCCAAGACATTATTTCAGACTTAGCTGGCATTTTGGGCTTTTCCAGTTTATTATGCCTATTTTGGGGGCTTTTTTTGGTAGAATACTGATGAGATGGGTTGGAAATATTAATATTATCGCTGCTCTTATACTTTTTTACTTAGCCTATAGAATGATGAAGGAGTCTTTTAAGGA
>PNIN01000052.1 GCA_002878065.1 Calditerrivibrio nitroreducens | reverse complement strand
TTTCAGTAGCAAGCCCCACGTTATACTGACTCTGCACCATTTTATAATTTTCATAGGCTATATCATATAACCTTCTTGTAATACTATAATTTTCTCTGTCCACCGCAAGCGTAATATAACTTCTGGATAATTCCGAAATTAATGCTATCTGTACAGCTCTTTTATTTTCTTTTGTGGCAAAAAACTGCTCAAGAGCACTTTCCTTTAGGCTTCTTATCCTTCCAAAAAAATCTATCTCCCATTCTGCTAATCCAAAATTTACATTATATTGATCCTGAGGAGACCCTTTACCTTTCGGTGAAAAGTCATCTGATACTCTACTTCTGGTCACACCACCAGATCCGTATAATGATGGATAGAGCTCCGCTCTTTTAATACCATACATCAACCTTGCTGATTCCAGATTAAACGCAGCTATTTTCAAATCTTTGTTGTTTTTAAGCCCCAGCTCGATAATCTTTTTCAGCTTTTCATCACTGAAAAACTCCTGCCATTTTAAATTATATACTTCAGAACTATTATCAAAATTTATATTAGCATAAACCCCATCTGAAGGAAATTTTTGTGGTATGGGGAGATCCGGTTTCGAATATTCAGGGATAAAGCTACATGATGACAAAAAAAACAGAAACAAAAATGGCACCATCATCCTTTTTTTCATTTTTCCCCTCCTATTTCTTTATAAATTTCATACCTGATATCAACTTCTTTACGACGCTTTCCAAGTAATTTATATATCACAACATAAAATAAAGGAATAAGTATCGTAGCAAGAAACGTAGATGTTATTGTACCGCCCACTACAACAGTACCTATGGCATTTTGGGCACCTGCACCTGCACCTTTTGATAATGCAAGAGGCAACACACCAAACCCAAAGGCAAAAGATGTCATTAAAATAGGTCTAAGTCTCAATTTTGCTGCTTCAAGCACAGCATCCAACAGCTTATATCCTGCATCAATCCTTTCCCTTGCAAATTGAACTATCAAAATTGCATTCTTGGTTGTAAGCCCCAATATCGTCACAAGACCTATTTGAAAATATACGTCATTATCAAAACCCCTATATTTTGTGGCTATTATACCACCTATCACTCCTAAGGGCATACTCAACATTATAGCTATCGGTATAGGCCAGCTTTCATAAAGAGCAGCAAGCACCATAAATATAACAAAAATAGCAAAACCATACACCAGTAGCCCCTGGTTTGTGGCCATCTTCTCCTGGTAGGAAAGTCCAGTCCAGGCAAATCCAACCTCTTTTGGAAGTTTTGCCGCAAGCTCCTCCATAATATTTATAGCATCGCCGGAGCTCAAACCGAATGCTGGCTCTCCCACGATATTGATGGATGGAAAGCCGTTGTATCGTTCAAGCTGTTGTGCACCATACACCCATTTTCCAGTAGCAAAAGATGAAAAAGGCACCATCTTCCCCTCAGCATTTCTTACATAAATCCTATTAAGATCCTCCGGCAACATTCTGTAAGGTGCTTCATATTGCAGGTAAACCCTTTTTACCCTTCCATTTTTCACAAAATTGTTTACATACAATCCACCAAAAGCCGCAGATATGTTTGCATTTATGGATGTTATGGGCAACTGAAGAGATCCCGATTTTTCCCAATCAACATCTATTTTATATTGCGCCACCGGATCCATGCCATTTGGCCTTACCCTCACCAATCTTTTATCCTGCATAGCCATAAAAAGTAACTGATTTCTCACTTCTATTAACTTCTGGTAACCTATTCCACCGTAATCCAGCATCTGAAAATCGAAACCAGCCGCATTACCAAGCTCAATAATAGGTGGCGGTAAAAAAGCAAATACCATAGCTTCATTAATTGTAGAGCAGTACCTCATCAATCTTCCAGCCACCGCAAAAGCCGATAGGTCAGCTCGTTTTCTCTCTTTCCAATCTTTCAATTTAATAAAACCGAGTCCCACATTCTGCGCTTGACCCCCAAAGGAGAAACCAGTAATTGCTGCAAAAGATTCTATGGTTCCCTTTTCGTTTTCCTCGATATATTTGGCCACCTTATTTAAAACTCTATCCGTCTGTTCCATCGTAGCCCCTGAGGGTAATATCGCCTGCACAAAGAGTATTCCCTGATCCTCATTCGGAAGATAGCCTGTTTTCATATTTATAAAAAGATAACCGGTAACCCCAACTATAACAACGTATAATATTATAAATCTTATCTTTTTTGCAAGTGTATAACCCACCGTTTTTAGATATAGATTCCTACCTTTACTTAAGATATAGTCAAATAGTCTTAAAAAAGGTCTGAATATAAAAAAGGCATCTTCGTAATGTTCTTCCCCTTTTTTCTTGGGTTTTAAAATAGTGGCACATAAGACCGGAGTAAGTACCAGAGCTACCACCACTGATAGAAGCATTGCAGCTGCCACAGTAACGGAAAACTGCCTATATATAATTCCCGTGGATCCAGGGAAAAAAGCCATTGGCAAAAATACTGCCGAAAGTACAAGTCCTATACCGATTAGAGCCCCGGTAATTTCATCCATAGACTTTGCGGTGGCTTCATAGGGTGACAAACCTTCCTCCTCCATAATCCGGTCAACATTTTCCACCACCACAATCGCATCATCCACAAGTAACCCTATGGCTAAGACCATTGCAAACATCGTAAGCATATTCACGGTAAACCCAAGCAACCATATAATACCAAAGGTCCCAAGTACCACAACAGGTACAGCTATAGTTGGTATAATTGTGGCTCTGAAACTACCAAGGAACACAAACATCACTATAAACACAAGAATAACTGCCTCATAAAGAGTCTTTATAACCTCATCTATGGCAACTTTTGTAAAAGGTGTCGTGTCGTAAGGGTATACAATCTTTACATTTTGAGGAAAGTATCTACTCATTTCTACCAATTTCTTCTTAATATTTTCTGCCACTGCTAAGGAATTTGCCGATGATTGTTTTCTCACCGCCAGCATGGCCACAGGTTTACCGTTGTATGTGGCATTGATATCGTATCTATCAGTACCAAGTTCAACTTTTCCAATATCTCTTATATATATTGTGCTACCATCTTTGTTTATTCTAACCGGAATTTTGTAAAATTCTTCAGGTGTCTGCAGGTAATGACTTATCGTAATAGTCGCATTGAGCTTCTGACCTTTTACCGACGGAGCCGCCCCAAATTGACCTGCGGAAATCTCTACGTTGTAAGATTTAAGAGCCTGTGCAACATCTTCTATCGTTAGATTATATTTTACAAGTCTATCTGGATCAAGCCATACTCTCATCGCATATTCTGTACCAAAAACCTCCACTTCCCCAACACCTGGCACTCTTGCCAGAATGCTTTCCAGATTCGACTTGGCATAATCCCTTAAATCATTTCCATTGTATTTCCCATCATCAGACACAAGCCCAACTATGAGCAAGTAATTTCTCGTGGACTTGCTCACCTTGACCCCCTGCTGCTGAACAACGTCAGGTAAACTGGCAGTGGCAAGCTGGACTTTGTTCTGTACCTTCGACCATGCAATATCCGGATCTGTCCCCGGAGCAAAAGTTAGCTCTATTCTCACCTGACCGGAAGAGCTACTTTTGGAGCTTATGTACCAGAGTCCATCCAGCCCCGTAAGCTTCTGCTCTATTATTTGTGTGACGGTACTCTCCGCCGTTTCGGCAGAAGCACCAGGATAAAATGCTTCCACAGAAATGAGAGGAGGAGCAATCTCCGGATACTGAGATACAGGTAAAAACTTTATCCCCAAAATACCAAAAGTCATTATCGAAATTGCAATTACCCATGCAAAAACAGGTCTTTTCAAAAAGAATCTGGAAAACATACCTCCCCCTATTTGATATTGGATATTTTAGCTGAACTTTTTTTTATCGTTTAAACCATCAACTCCAGCTTCACCGTTATCCTCATTAATAGGTTCAGCATTAACAGGCATACCAGGTCTAACGTATTGAACACCGTAAACGATAACTTTATCACCAACATTTAGACCACTGTTGACAATCCACTTATTCCGAATAGCCCTTTCAATAACCAACATCCTCACTTCAGCTTTCCCATCCTTACCCACTACATAGACAAAAGGCTCCCCTTTGGTATTCCTCTGCACACTTTCCTGTGGCACCACAATAGCGTTCTGTTTTACCCCTTCATTAATGACCGCTCTTACATACATACCTGGCAACAGCGTTTGATTTTTATTAGGAAAAGATGCTCTCAAAATAACAGAACCTGTTGAAGGATCAACAGTTACATCATTAAATTTCAATTCCCCCTCGTAAGGATATAAAGAGCCATCATCAAGTATTAACTTAATCTTATTACTCAAATTTTTATTATATTTGATAGTGCCACTTTCAATCTTTTTCTTAAGTTTTGTAATTTCGTAGGTGGAGCGTGGAATATCCACATAAACAGGATCAAAAAACTGTATCTCCGCCATAGGATTAGGTTGATAAGCAGCCACCGTAGCCCCTTCCGTCACAAATGACTTACCTATTCTACCCGAAATAGGAGCCTTTACATAGCAATGGTCTAAGTTTATCATGGTGCTTTTCACCTGAGATTCATAAAGCTTTATGTTTGCTTTGAGTTGCTGCAATGCAGAAAGGGTATCATCGTAAGTCTGCTGACTTATCGATTTTGTTTTGATAAGTTCACTATACCTTTCAAACTGCTTTTCCAATGCAGGGAGCTTGGCTTTTGCCATTTCAAGAGTTGCTTTTGCAGATTCAAGGGCTGATTCATATATAGAAGTATCTATAATATAGAGGAGATCACCTTTTTTTACATCTGTGCCCTCCACAAAAACACGTTTTTTTACTACACCACTCACCTGAGGTACTATCGGAGCAGTTTGAAATGCAGATACCCTACCTGGTAATTCAGTGGTAAGGACTATGGGTTTGCTTTTAACTTCTAAATAATTTACCTTGGGTACCATCATCCCACTGCCAGCAGGAAGCTGCTTACCCCCCTTATCTCTATTACATCCACTCACAAAAATTACTAAAAAGAAGACCAAAAATGACATCCCCTTAAAAAAGTGTTTAGCTACCATTATATCCTCCAATTATTTCTTTATTCCATTTAAAAATATATCTACAAAAGCATTTATAACATTGTTTAATTCGATATCATCCACCTTTTTTTTCAAAAAGATTTCATTCGTTAGAAAAAATGAATATATCATCCCTATAAACCCCATTGACGCAACTTTTAAATCAAAATTTTTAAGTTTTAAATCACAGATCTTTGATTCAAATATACTAATCAACATAGAATCTAATTCTTCTCTAAAATTACTATATATATCAATAATCTCTTCGGAATAATGGTTAATTTCAGATAACATGATTCTAACAAACTGCTTTCTTTCCAAAAGTGTGTTGTAAAATTTTACTGCTATAAGTTTCAACGTATCCTGTAAATCGATCCCATCCGACTCTATCTTTATCTTGTAGAGAACTGGTAAAAATGAATACCTTTTCAGCATCTCCTTAAAAATATCAGACTTTGTACTGAAATATCTAAATAAGGTTACCTCTGAAACCCCTGCCGTTTTTGCAATCTCTTTAGTAGTTGTGGCATTGTACCCTTTCTCGGAAAAACAATCATATGCCGCTTTTACAATTTTATCTTTAGTACTTGATATATCCATCTATCCTCCTTTCTCCTTGTATGTAAGTGCTTACTAACACACAAGTCAAATCATGTCAATAAAATTCTTAAACATCTCTTCCCTTAAACTATTTTAATATTTTTATTGATAAAGAGAAAAAATCATTCTATAATAAATCAAAATTAAAATGAGGTGTGCAATGCAGGATTACAAAGTAAAAGACATTTCTTTGTGGGAATTTGGAAGAAAGGAGATAGAAATTGCCGAGCAGGAGATGCCTGGGTTGATGGCCATCAGGAAAAAATATGCAAAAGAGAAACCTTTAAAAGGTGCAAGGATTTCAGGTTCACTTCACATGACTATACAGACAGCTGTTTTAATAGAAACATTGGTTGATTTGGGGGCAGAAGTAAGGTGGTCAAGTTGCAACATATTCTCCACCCAGGATCATGCTGCCGCCGCAATAGCAAAAGCAGGTGTTCCGGTTTTTGCCTGGAAAGGTGAAACCCTAGAAGAATACTGGTGGTGTATAGAGCAGGCTCTCACCTTCCCCGGAGGAAAAGGACCAAACCTTATCGTGGATGATGGTGGCGATGCCACTTTGATGGTTCATTTAGGTTATAAGGCAGAACAAAACCCCTCATCAATTGAATACAACACCGACAGTGAAGACGAAAAAGAACTTTTAAAAAGGTTAAATACAATACTAAACTCAAATCCCCAGAAATGGCACAATACTTTAAAAGAGCTTTACGGAGTATCCGAAGAAACCACAACTGGGGTTCACAGGCTATATCAGATGAAAGAGAAAGGGGAGCTCCTCATTCCAGCTATAAATGTCAATGACTCTGTTACCAAATCAAAATTTGACAATATTTATGGCTGTAGAGAATCACTTCTGGATGGTATCAAAAGGGCAATGGATGTGATGATTGCGGGTAAAGTTGCTGTTGTGTGTGGCTATGGTGAGGTGGGTAAAGGTTCCGCCCAGGCCCTGAGGGGACAGGGGGCAAGAGTAATAGTCACCGAGATAGATCCTATTTGTGCGCTTCAGGCTGCAATGGAAGGATACCAGGTAACCACAGTGGAAGATACTTTAGGTATAGCCGATATCTATGTAACTGCCACCGGCAACAAAGATGTCATCACAATAGATCATATGTCAAAAATGAAAGATCAGGCAATTGTATGTAACATAGGTCATTTTGATAATGAAATTCAGGTAGCTCAGCTGGAAGCTTACCCCGGAATAAAAAAGATTAACATCAAACCTCAGGTTGATAAGTATACCTTCCCTGATGGGCATTCCATATATCTTCTTGCGGAGGGTAGACTGGTGAATTTGGGATGCGCCTCCGGACACCCATCCTTCGTAATGTCTGCATCCTTCAGTAATCAGGTGCTGGCACAACTTGATCTCTGGAAAAACAAAGAAAAATATAAACCAGACGTATATATCCTCCCAAAACATCTGGATGAAGAGGTAGCAAGACTACATCTGGAAAAAATTGGAGTCAAACTCACAAGGCTTACAGAAGAGCAGGCAAAATACATCGGAGTAAGTGTTGATGGACCATATAAACCGTCACATTACAGATATTAAAAAAAATATTAATAAAATAAATTTTAGGTATTGACAAATTCAAAAAAGTTTAATATATTAAACGCAGAAGGTTACAAAGACCCTCCTCCCCCCTCCTTAAAATATATGGAGATTGCCGAGGCCAAG
>PNIN01000053.1 GCA_002878065.1 Calditerrivibrio nitroreducens | reverse complement strand
GGCGGTGATTTGCGGTACCCCCACACCTGCCACCACTCTTGTGGTACAGATGGATCCTGGTCCGATCCCCACCTTTACGCAGTCGGCACCAGCCTTTGCAAGATCTATTACCGCTTCATATGTTGCAACATTTCCTGCTACAATCTGTAGATCGTTGTATTTTGATCTGATCTTTTCCACTGTTTCTAGTACCTTTTTTGAATGTCCATGGGCGGTATCCACCACAATGACGTCCACCCCTTTTTCAACAAGGGCTGCCACTCTCTCCATCGTATCTATACCGGTACCAACGGCTGCCCCCACCATAAGTCTACCTAATTTATCCTTGGTGGCGTAGGGGTATTTGAGCTTTTTGTTTATATCTTTGATGGTAATAAGCCCTTTAAGATTGTAATTGTCATCCACCACAAGTAGTTTTTCTATCCGATGTTCCTGGAGATGTTTTTTTGCCTCTTCAAGGCATGTCCCAACCGGGACGGTGACCAGATTCTCTTTTGTCATGTAATTATCGATTGGTTCATTGTATTTATCCACAAAACGGAGGTCTCTATTTGTCAATATTCCCACAAGCCTGTTATTCTTTATAACAGGAATGCCGGAGATCTTGTATTTTGCCATCAATTTCAGGGCATCTTCCACAGTACTACCGGACTCAATCGTTATTGGATCCACTATCATGCCACTTTCGGACCTTTTCACCTTGTCCACCTCTTCCGCCTGCTCTGCTATAGTCATATTCTTATGTATGAAGCCTATTCCACCTTCTTGGGCTATGGCAATAGCCATTTTTGCCTCGGTAACGGTATCCATTGCAGCGCTGACAATTGGGATATTGAGAGATATCGTTTTGGTCAACATCGTTTTGGTATTAACCTCATGGGGTAGCACGTCACTTTTAGCAGGGACCAATAGGACATCATCAAAAGTCAATGCTTCTTTGATTATTTTATTCATCAGTTGCTCCTAAAAAATTTATTCTCAAATACATATAAAATGCTCTGTATAAGGAAAACTTGAGAAAAAATTGTAAGTATTTTTACCTTCTAAATTTTGCCTGTCAATATCCCCAATCTCTACTATATCTAAAATCTCTATCGATAGTTCTATTGCTTATCTTTGCGATTATAGGCAGCTGTCTTTTAAACTGATTTTTTCTTACCCTTTCGGCTACATTCATTATAAACTGTTCGCTGAATCCCAAGTTTATCAGTTCGCTCTTTGACAATCTTTCGTCGATCATATGATAAAGTAGTCTATCCACTTCTGTGTAGGAAAACCCCAATTCATCCTCATCTGTTTGTCCAAGCCAGAGATCTGCTGTAGGTTTTTTATTGATCAGCTTCTCGGGGATTCCGAGATATTTGGAAAGCTCCCAAACCTGCGTTTTGTAAAGATCTCCGATCGGATTTATAGCCGAAGCAAGATCCCCATACCATGTACCATACCCTAAGAGGAGTTCTGTCTTGTTGCTGGTACCCAACACCAACGCCCGATATTTTGAAGACATATCAAAAAGGGTTACCATTCTCATCCTTGCCATTACATTTCCCATACGGAGCTTATTATCCAGATTTAACGTTTCAAGAAAGGGGTCTACGTATGGGGTAATCTCTATTACTTGCAGATTTATACCAAATTTATCCGCCAACAGTTTTGCATCATCTAAACTCTCTTTACTGCTTGTTTTATATGGAAGGGCAAAAGCAAATAGTTTATCCCTTCCTATAGCCTTAGTTGCAAGGACTGCCGAAAGTGCAGAGTCGATTCCACCACTTAAACCAACTACCAAATTTGCAAAACCTGTTTTTTCTGTTTCCTCTTTTATAAAATTTACCAAAACATCTGCCACCATTTTATAGTTTAAATTCATTTTATGATCCCCTTATTTCTGATGAATTCCAAAAAGAGCTCAGGATCCTCATCCCTGTAAAATGGGGATAAAATTCTACTTCTACGAACAGTTTCATCTTTTATTTCAACGATCCGGTTGTCTTCTCTAATCAGATCACATCTTCCAATCTCACTACCTAATGCATCTATTGCCAAAGATCCACCCCAGAATGTCACCCCATCTTCTACACCCACTCTGTTTACGAAGATGGTGTTTACCGTGAGGTTATTGGCTATAAATTTAATAGTATTATACCACAACTCTTGAGAGTAGAATCTATCGCTATAGAAGCCTCGGGCTGGTGAATTTGATACTATCAATAGATTCTTTACCCCCTGCAGTGAATAAAGATAGAGGGAGCTCAAATGCAGGGCATCTTCACATATCAGAATCCCAGTTTTACTTCCAAACATATCGAATGTTTCAAAACTTTTACCTGCAGCAAAATAACGGGATTCTTCAAACATTGTATAGTTTGGTAGATAAACCTTTCTGTGCAGGTGTTTCAGCGACCCAGCCTCAAAGTATCCGGCTGCATTAAAAAACTGATGGTTTTCATCTTCATAAACAAAACCTGCAATAATACCTATACGTTTGGAGGTAGATTCAAATAGTTTTATAGTTTCAGAGTTACTTTTTAATGCTACATCATGGACTAAATCCCTTAAAAAGTAGCCAGTTAGTGATAGCTCCGGGAAGATTACTATATCAGCTTTTTGATCTATAGCATGTTGAATCTCGTTTTTATGTAGCTCTATATTTTTTGATAGGTCCCCGAGGAACGGTTTTATCTGGGAGATATAGATCTTCACAGACTACCCCTTTTAAATTCTCCACTTTTGCCACCACTTTTTGATAATAGCATAATATCAGATATTGTCATCTCTTTGTCAATAGCTTTGCACATATCATAGATGGTAAGTGCCGCAATCGATACCCCTGTGAGAGCCTCCATCTCCACACCTGTCTTACCGGTCAATTTGACAGATACGGTTATTTCCACATAAGACTCTTCTGTATTCGGTTTGAAATAGACATCTGTCCCGGTGATATTCAAAGGGTGACACATAGGGATAAGATCTGAAGTCTTTTTTAGCCCCATAATGGCTGCCACTCTGGCAACCCCAAATACATCCCCCTTTTCAATCTCTTTATCCAAAATCCTCTTCAACGTTTCAGGTTTCATAAAGACTTTTCCTGATGCCACAGCCACTCTGAAGGTGTCATTTTTTTCTGTGACATCCACCATTCTACTTCTGCCTTCCTCATCAAAGTGCGTCAATTTCATATATTACCTCATACGTTGAATCTAAAATATATGATATCCCCATCTTTTACGATATAATCTTTCCCTTCCAATCGTGTTTTTCCCAATTCTTTAGCTTTCTGCAGAGATTTTAGCTCCACAAACGTTTCGTAATCGGTGACTTCAGCTCTGATAAACCCCCTTTCTATGTCGGTGTGTATCTTTCCGGCGGCTTTTTGGGCATTGGTGCCGTTTTGAATTGTCCAAGCTTTCACCTCTTTTTCCCCTGCGGTGAAAAAGGTAATGAGATTAAGTAGTTTGTACCCTTCTTGTATCATCATTTCCAGGCCAGACTTCTTTAATCCCAAAGCGGTTAAAAACTCTTTAGCCTCCGCTTTTTCCAACTCTGAAATCTCAGCTTCGATTTTGGCGGATATCTTTATGCAAACTGATCCTTCTTTATTGGCGTAATCGATGACTTTTTTTACGTAATCGTTGTCTTTTTGTAATCCCTCTTCATCCACATTCATTACAAACATCACCGGTTTTGATGTGATAAAATTGTATTCCTTCAAAAGTTCCTTTTCTTCTGCAGTCATTAGATTCCTGAGCATTACGCCGTTTGAAGCACTGTCATAAAGCCTTTTTAGAATTTCCACCTTTTCCTTTAAATCTTTATCCCCACTCTTTGCGGCTTTGCTATACTTATTGAGGGCTTTTTCCAATATCTCAAGGTCTGAGAGTAAAAGCTCGCTATTGATAATCTCGATATCCCTGATTGGATCGATTGCCCCCTCAACATGGGTAACATCGTCATTTTCAAAACATCTCACGATATGTGCGATGGCATCCACCTGACGGATATGAGTCAAAAACTGATTTCCAAGCCCTTCCCCCTTACTTGCCCCCTTCACCAGACCTGCTATATCCACAAACTCAATCGTGGTGGGGGTGACCTTTCTGGGGTTTATCACTGATGCGATGAAGTCGAGTCGTTCATCCGGTACATTTACAATTCCAATATTTGGATCTATAGTACAAAAAGGGTAGTTTGCACTTTCCACATGAGCTTTTGTAAGTGCATTAAACAGCGTAGATTTCCCTACATTTGGTAAACCTACGATTCCACAGTTAAATCCCATACAACCTCCTGATTTAAAATAGATACTATAAAAAAACATATTGGTCAACTTAAATGCTACTTAATCTTTAATCTCTTGCAAAAAATAAAAAAAAAGATATTTTATCAATCTGGCAACAATGAAATGGAGGTGCTAACAGTATGGAGAAATTTGAATTTAGGGCGGAAGTAAAAGAGCTATTAAACCTTGTCATCAATTCACTATATTCCCACAAGGAGATATTTTTGAGGGAGCTTATATCCAACGCATCTGACGCCATTGATAAGGCACGTTATCTAAGTCTTACCAATAGCGAATTGAATCTTGTGGGTACAGATTGGAAGATAAAGATAGTGCCGGATAAGGATTCTATGATGCTTAAGATAATTGATAACGGTATCGGTATGAATAAAGAGGAAGCGATAAACAATCTTGGCACGATTGCAAAATCTGGTACAAAAGAATTTCTGGAAACCCTTAAAAAGGCAAAAGAAACCGGAGATATCAACCTGATAGGGCAATTTGGGGTGGGTTTTTACTCTGCTTTTATGGTGGCAGGTAGAATAGACGTGATTTCAAAGAAGATAGGGGAGGAAAAGGGGATTAAGTGGACTTCTTCCGCAGATGGAAGCTACGAAATTGATGAGGTGGAAAGGGAAGGTTTTGGTACCACTGTGATTCTTCATATGAAGGAAGATGAAAAAGAGTTTTTAGATGAATGGAGAATAAGACAGATTGTCAAAAAGTATTCTGATTACATAGAATACCCGATAGTCCTTGAGTCGAAAAAGGATGGGAAGGTGGAAGAGGAAACTTTAAATTCTATGCAGGCCTTATGGCTTAAATCGAGATCGGAGATCAAGCCTGAGGAGTACAACGAATTTTACAAGCATATCTCCCACGATTTTAACGATCCACTTGAAACTATCCACTATAAAGCCGAAGGTGTTAATGAATTCACCGCCCTTTTATTTATCCCTTCAAAGAAACCTTTTGATATATATTATAAAAGTGCAAAGATTGGGCCAGCACTCTACGTAAAAAAAGTGCAAATTATGGATGCCTGTGATGAACTGATTCCGGCTTACCTCAGGTTTATAAAAGGGGTCGTGGACTCTTCAGATCTACCTCTGAATGTTTCCCGGGAGATGCTTCAAAACAATAGGCAGGTCGCAAACATAAATAAAAATATCACGAAAAAAGTTTTAGATACCCTCAAAGGTATGAAGAAAAATGATCCGGAAAAATATAAAAAGTTTTTTGATGAGTTTGGAAATGTGTTAAAAGAGGGGATCCATACAGATTTTGAAAGAAGAGAAGAGATTGCGTCGCTTATGATATTCAACACGCTAAACCATAGGGAAAAGATGATAGATCTTGATACCTATATAGAAAATTTCAAAGATGGTCAGGAGGAAATCTATTATATAGTGGGGCGTTCTGTGGAGGAGTTGATCAATTCCCCACAATTAGAGTATTTTAAAACAAAAGGGATCGACGTCATCCTTTTTACAGGTGAATTTGACGAAATTATCATCGGAGGACTTTTTGAGTATAAAGGTAAAAAATTAAAATCTGTCACAAAGGGGGATATAAAGATCAAAGATGAGGATTTGAAGGATCTCAATGAGAAAGAAGAAAGTTACAAACCTCTTCTGGAAAAGATAAAAGATGAACTAAAAGAAGATCTGCAGGATGTAAAAGCGAGTGCAAGATTGACAGATTCCCTCTGCTGTCTTGTGATGGACGAAAATGCAATGGATGAGTCGATGAGAAGACTGTTTGAATCTATGGGGCAGGAGGTGCCAAAGTCGAAAAAGATCTTAGAATTGAATCTCGATCATCCGGTGATGAAAAAACTCAAAGATCTCTACGATATCGATCCCAAAAGCTCAAAGATCACAGAAATTGCAAATATGATTTTTGATATAGCGCTGATTTCGGATGGAGAAAAGCCGAAAGACCCGTCAGCTTTTTCCAGAAAAATAGCGGATCTGATGATGAATACTATCTAACAGGTGATGATGGGAGCAGTTAACGGCTCCCCATTTTTTATCGACAAACTTTAAACCTTGAACTTCAGACGTCGGACTTTGAAAAAATGCCTGAGGGGGGACTCGAACCCCCACAGGTTTTACCCCACAGGATCCTTAGTCCTGCGTGTCTACCAGTTCCACCACCCAGGCTTTTTAATGGAAGTAAACATATAGCAATCTTTATCTCTTTTGTCAATACCAAAGAGATTTTTTATTTTTTATCATATGATTTTGTTTATTAAATATTTTATCTGTTATAATAATATTCAGGATGTGCATATGAAGAAGATATTTTAATGAAAAGATCATCTCTGCAAAACTGGAAAAATTGGTTTATCTGGATAGAGAGCTTGAAAAGCTTCACCGGAAGGCTTCCGGAGATATTCCCCATTTATCTTGAAAAATATGTTCCGCAGTTTGGGTATAAAAAGGAAGAGGATTTCTTGGAGGATAGTGTTGCGTCTAAGACAAACAAGTCTTTATCATTTATCGATCCGTAGATAAAGGAAGAGGCAACATCTTTTTTATTCAAAATACCTTATAAGGTAACTATACCTTCGGGTAATAGTTTTTATAAGTTTCAGATAGCTGAAAAGGAAAGTAAAGTGGAATTTTTCTATTATGCTATACCAAAGATGGACAAATCGGCTTTTTTAAAGCCCACTGTGAAAAATAGCTTTGGCTATCCATTACTTCAGGGGAGTGCCTCAATCTATCTGGATGGTAACTATGTGGCAAAGATAAATCTCAATAAGACGATGCCGGATGAGGGGGTAGAGGTTTCCTTAGGAAAGGATGAAAGTATAAAAGTAGATAGAAAACAGGTCAAAAGGTTTACCGAATACGTTGGTTTTGGGGATAAGAATGTTAGGGTAAGCTATGAGTATCTCATTACCATCCAAAATACGAAGAAGAATGGAATAATATTAAACGTAAAAGACCAGTTGCCTGTATACAGATATGAGATGATAAAAAGTAAATCAGATAGATCCTACTAAGGATAAAGCGATAATATCTGATGATGGTATAATATCCTGGAACATTAGCCTATCCCCGCAAGAAAAAAAGAGATATTGTTGAAATACAG
>PNIN01000031.1 GCA_002878065.1 Calditerrivibrio nitroreducens | reverse complement strand
CACCGGTTCATGTCCAAGGGATATATACTCCATCTTGTGTTCTTTTTTGTCTATAATACCTATAAATAGCGTGACAAATCTACCATCTAAATTCTTTTGCATAATAAATGATGAAAGGTCAAAGGCAAAGGATGAAGGTATGGGATTTTGTAATTTCGTGAAAAACTGGAACATTGTGGACATCGAAACAGTTATCACCGCGGCGGAATAACCTTTGCCACATACGTCACCAATAAACACGATTAATTTATTATCAGTATTATGTAGACCTAAAAAGTCTCCACCTGCCTGTTTAGCGGGGTAGCTTACACCGTAAGCATTGCAAAAATCGGATGATAATGATACCTCCCTATCAACGAAACTATTGAGGATTTCGGCGGTGGCTTTCATTTCATTTTCTTCTAATTTTAGTTGCAATTCTTTCTGATGATTAATTGCATTTTCCACTGCTATTGATGTTATGTGGGAGATAATTTCTGAAAATTCTTTATCGGGGTAAAAGCTTGTTGAAATGTTAAACAATACAACTTTTATTTTAAACTTCTCTTCGTGTATTATAAATATGTTGTTTATTAAAAACTTACTTGAATCTATTGAACTGTCGAAGAATTCTGTTGCATGGATGTTGCATACGATATCATATAATGGTGTCCCGTTTATATGGATATTTTCTTGTGAATCTACTTTTTCAACCCCTATGGATAAAAATGTGTCGTTATATTGTAGAAAACCAGCCTGTGCATCAAAAATCTGGATGAAGAAGTCCAGTGCTTTTGAAAAAATAGTCTCAAATTCAAGAAATTTTAATACATCATAAGCATTCTTGATGAAGTCTATTTTCTTTTGATATTCTATAAATATCTCTGTACGATTTTGTGAGGCAATAATGTCATATAATTTGGATGATAGGTAAGGTATTATTTCGTAGAGATCTTTGCATTTTAGATTTGTGGGCTCACAGATAGATACTGCCATGAGTAGGGTGTCATTGTGCTCTAAAAAAAATGTCTGATAGATTTTTGTGTTTTCGGTGAGATTTATGGGTTGGCTAAAATCGGAACATGCTTGATAAAAATATCCTATGTCTGAAATATCCGCAAAAAGAAGGAGTGATTGGTCATTTACCGTTGAAACATTCACTGTGGCGATACTTTTTGATATATCCCAGATTATATATTTTGTAATATTAAGATTATGAAGATATTTTTCTATGCAGTTTACGAAATCTATTTTGTTGTCAGTTAGCAGAGTTTTAAGAATATCTTCATTAAACATCATCATGATCCACCCTAAAATGTTCCAGTATATTGACTAAATCAGTCAGATCTATTTTGATTCTATTTTCTAAATCTTTTATCAGTTCTAACCTTGATTCAACATCTTTTTCGATTAAGTTTGCATAATAAAGGATAATGTTGAAGTTATTATCCGTCATCGTGTGATGGTTTAGGACACTATTAATGATCTGCTTAGCAATATTCCATTTTTCCAATACAAATGCAGCCACTTCCGAATGTGTTAAGCCGGTTTGCTGTTTTTCATCATCAGGTTTTTTTACTTCTTTCACGAGAAAGTCCACAAGAACTACTTTTCCTATATCGTGCATCAGTCCTGCAAGGTAGGCGGAGTCGGTATCCATTTTTAGTTTTCGGGCAATTAATTCAGATATAGTGGCGGTGTGGTGGGAGTGTTCCCAAAGTTTGCCTCCTGTTGTACCATACAATGAAAAGTTTTTCTTATAAAACTCTTCGATCGATATCGACAAAACGATATTTTTAATTGTGGATGTACCGATAAGTATAGCCGCCTGATCAATACTTGTGATCTCTTTTTTTAAAGCATAAAAGGGGGAATTTACCAGCTTTAATACTTTGGATGATATCCCCTGATCGGTTTTTATTTTATCTATAATTTTCTTCATTGAAGTCTCATCATTTCTGGTTAGTTTCAACAGCTCCTGTGCTATAACGGGTAATGGTGGAATGTTGTCTATCTTTGCAAGTACTTTGGTTTTAATTAATTCATTTTCATTTACCGTTTTAGTCTGCTGGACTGAAAGTAACGTTGAAATCTTATTTAGTATCTGTTCTTTAGTAGCAGAAAAAGGTATGATTCCTGAAAAGTTATAATTTTTGATATACTGTACTATCCGTTGATCATTGCTATTTAGACATAGCAGTGCAGGTTTTTCGAAATTTTTGGGCAAAGCATTAAAATCCCCTAAGGTTTCAACGGTAACAATGATGATATCAGCTTTTGACGTTACGGTAATATTTACTGATGAGCTTAGATTGCTTTTCAGGGATTTTATTAACCCTTCGTTACCGATAAAAGAGATATTAACCATTTCTCATTTGCTCCTGGATCTTCTCGATAAGCTCCTTTGGGCTAAAGGGCTTTGTTAGATACTCGTTAGCTCCTGCATTTTTCCCTACTTCTATGTCATCCGATGTGGCTTTAGCGGTAAGCATTATGATGGGTGTTTTGGTAAATTCAGGTAACTTTCTAAGCTCTTTGCAGGCGGTTATCCCATCCACTTCCGGCATCATTACGTCTAATACTATAATTTCTGGATTATATGTTTTTGCAAGATCGATTGCCTGTTTTCCGTTATTTGCTTCTATTACGTCAAAACCTGCTTTTTTAAGATGCAGCACCACAACCTTTCTAAGTCTCAATTCATCATCAGCCAGCAATACCTTCATATCTAAAACTCCAGAGTATATTCTTTATCATTAAATGTAAATTTAAAACCATATTTATGAAAAATATCAGCCAGAAGATTGAATATTACGGGTGGATTATCTTTGGGATTATTGATCTGTATATGGACTTCCTTATCCGAAACCCTGATATTTAGAAAATCCAAACTATTTTTTATTGCTTCAAAAATAATGAGCTGTAACAAATATTTTAATATATAACCATTTTTATATATTACCAAATCATCACCGCTTACATTAGTTTCAACTTCATTTAACAGGATAAAGCTTTTTTGCTCGTCAAGAAATTTTTTTATTAGATTAGTCACATTCAGTTCATAATCGGTATTTTTTACTTCCTTTTGGATTAGGTGATCGATGCAGATATTTAATGATATATCCAGAATATCCATGATGTATGCCGATTCGTAGACGCTGTTCATCTCCTCATCATTTACATTTATCAGATCCATTTTCAAAGCTTCCAGTGTTGCCACAATTGTTGATGTACAAGTTCTAAAATTGTGGGAAAAGTATTCATAAATTTTGATCAGCTCTTTTTTCATCCTGTTAACCTACGATTATTTTATCTATATCATAAATAGATTCTAAACAAAAATCGGCATTTTCACAAGAGTTTTTTGAAATTAAAACTGTTTTAAAACCAAATTCATTTGCTTTTGAGATATTCTCTGGCATGTCATCAATAAAGTATGATAGATGGGGGGATACCCCAGTTAGTTTAATGAATCGTTCAAAGCTTTCATCTGAAGGCTTGGGATGAAAGTCTAAATCTTCTATTGAATAGATCTTTTCAAAAAATTCTAATATCTCCAAATGGGATAAAACATTTAACGCATGATTTCTGGAACCGTTTGTGTATATATACTTCTTATATGGTATATTACTTAAAATGTTAATCAATTTTTCGTCTCTGAATAATATGAGATGGTACTCAAGGTTGTGAACGTATTCAAGGTAATGATAAGGATCCACATTGTGATGTAAAACAAGACCTTTTAATGTGACACCATACTTTTTTCGATATTCCTGCCTTAATAAATCAACCTCATCGGTATCTATACCCATGATCTCATTCATATATTTGTTGATATTTTTATCTACTACACGTAAAACACCGAGTTCTGGGTGATAAATGGTGTTATCAAGGTCAAAAATCAGATTCATTTTTATATTTTATCAAAGATAAATAAAAATTTCAATATCAAAGCTGGATTAAGATTTACAAAAATTTTATTTAGGTTTAGTTGAAAAAAAGTCTATTCTTAGTTAAAATAATGATAGGGGGGTTGTATGAAAAGAAGAGAATTTATAAAACTTGGTATTACAGCTCCTCTGGTACTAAGTACACCTTCTTTACTGGAAGGGGGTGCAAAATCGGATGTCTACATCGCTGAGTCAGCTAACCATAGAAAGGCTGTGGTGGCTGCAATCGAGATGATGGGGGGGGATAGATAAGTTTATCAAAAAAGGGGATAGGGTGGCAATAAAACCAAATATGGCATGGGCGAGGGAGCCGATGTACGCTGCTAATACAAATCCTGAAGTGGTGGCGGAGGTGGTAAAGCTATGCTATAGAGCTGGTGCAAAAGAAGTTTATGTTACGGATAATCCCTGTGACAATGCAAGAACTGTATTTAATCTATCACAGATACCCCTGTTTGCCCAGAAAGAGAACGCAGAAGTTTTTATTCCCCAGAGCAGACATTACGAAAATATGAATATCGGAGGTACTTTTCTTATTGAATGGCCTGTTCTGGCTCTATTTAAAAAAGTGGATAAAGTAATCAACTTTATATTACTAACATTAGTCTTAGGAAGATTTTTCTGTGGATGGGTCTGTCCATTCGGAACGATGCATCATTTTTTTAGTTTTATATTTGAAAAAATCGGTTTATATAAGAAAGATAATTCATTACAAAACTTTTACAAATGGAAGTATTATATACTTTTTTTTATCCTGTTTGGGGCTATTTTGGGGGTTAATCTGTCTGGTTATTTTGACCCTCTTTCGATAATTGTAAAAGGTTTTGGTATATTTTTATTGCCTGTAGTTTCATTACTGTATAAATATCAGTTTCTTCCATATGGTATAAAAGATATTCTTTTTTATTATATACTTGGAAGGGAAGAGTTTTACTATAGCCAGGCGTTTATGGTTGGTCTGTTTTTTTTTGATATTATTAATATTGAATTCTTATAGACAAAGATTTTGGTGTATTTCCCTATGCCCATTGGGAGCTTTTTATGGTTTTTTGTCAAAATATTCTCTTTTCAAGATAAATAGAAAAGATAGTTGCAATAACTGCGGTATTTGTAATACACACTGCACCGTATCGGCGAATCCTGGTTTAGACTCTTTTAAAAGTAGCGAATGTATGCTGTTGTTTGATTGTATTGATAAATGTCTCAGGGGATCTTTGGGCTTCTCGATCAGCACAAAAAAAAGTGATGTCGATATCAGGAGAAGATCTGTGGTGATCTCATCAGCTTCTGCTATTGCGGCTGTAGGTCTGATGAAAATCTCTTTAATGGAACCGGCTAAAAATCAATACCTCATTCGTCCCCCTGGATCTAAACCTGAAGGGGATTTTCTTGCTCTATGTATAAGGTGTGGTGGGTGTATGAAAGTGTGTCCGGAAAACTTTTTGCAGCCTGCATTTCTTGAAGCTGGATTAATAGGGCTATGGACACCTGTTGGTAACCCTAAATTTGGATATTGTATTTATAATTGTAATCTATGTGGGCAGGTGTGTCCCACCGGAGCAATTTCAAAGTTAACCTTAAATGAAAAGAAAAAAATTGTAATAGGTACAGCATTTTTTGACAAAGATAGGTGTTTGCCTCATGCTTATAATGTAAATTGTATGGTGTGTGAAGAGCACTGCCCCACAAGTTGCAATAAAATATCCGGCAAGGGTACTTAAAGCCACCGTAAAAGATAATAAAGGTCTGAAAAGCTTCAAAATCATTATTTTAAGCTTTTTATGTATTCTATAAGATTTTTCACCTCTTCATCACTTAAATTGCTAAATGATGGCATAATATTATCGAATCCTTTTACGATCTCTCTATCAGGGTATTTTATGGCAACAAAGAGGTATTCATCATCTACTGTTATCTCATAGCTCTTACCATTTTTAATTACAGTTTCTTTTAAGTTATATAAGCCCTTCAGGCTGGGGCCAGCCACAACCGAACCATCTGTGGAATGACAACCTGAACAGCCTTCCCTCTCAAATATCTTTTTCCCTTCCACAGCTGAAATTTTTGAATCAGACAGGTTGTTTTTAAAATACTGGATTATGGCGTTAAGTTCTTCATTTGTGACAATACCTTTGAATGATTGTATAACAGGATCAAACCCTTTTACCGCTTTTTTTCTGGTTATAAAATAGATTCTCTTAGGTAATTCTCGTCAGACTTTATTTTATACTCTTTGCCTTTTTCCAGAACCACCACATCTCTGTTGTAGATATTTTTAAAAGATGGACCCACCAGTATGGAACCATCTGTAGAATGGCAATCGAAACAACCATGTTTTTTTAAAATCTGATCTACTTTGGTTATCTTATTATCAGATTTTAACCACTTGGTGTATTCATCTTCTGTGAGAACATTTACCTTTGAAAGCATATAGGCATGTCTTACCCCACAGTATTCAGCACATAAGATATCGTATTTTCCGACCTTTTCGGCTTTAAACCAAGCATATGTCTCCATCCCGGGGACAGCATCTATCTTGATTCTAAAGGCAGGAACATAAAAACTATGGAGTACATCCACTGAGGTTAAATTGAGTTTTACAGGTTTACCAACGGGTACGTAAAGCTCATTTGTGGTTCTTCCGTCTGGATATATAAATTTCCATGACCACATCTTACCTTCGACTTTAATTTGAAATGAATCCTTAGGAGCATTTCTTAAAGCTCTGAAGCTATCCCATCCGGCGAAGAAAATTCCTATTACTATTAATGTGGGAACCACTGTCCAGATAATTTCCAGAAGGGTGTTACCTTTAATATCAGCAGGCTCTGGATGCTTATTATATAAAGATACCAGAAGAAAAGATTTAGTCTTGGAAAAGATACATCCTCTGCACCTATCATTATTGGTAAAAAGAAATTACCAAGTGATGCTGGGATCCCTGGAATTACGAAGAGGAATATCATTATCACACCATGAAGGGTGAATAGGGCATTGTAAGTTTGGGGGCCGACGATATCCTGGCCGGGGTTAAATAGCTCTATCCTTATTAGTAGTCCTATCAATACTCCAACTAAAAATAAGGTAAGAGTGGAATATAAATATAATAGCCCTATTTTTTTGTGGTCTGTAGTCAAAAGCCAGCTTTTAATCTTACTCTGAAACCTGTTATCTTCTAAATAGCTTTTAAATTCGCTGCTCATTCAGATCTGCTCCTTTTTTCTCTTTTTGCTTAAGTAAAGAAGGTATAAGCCAAGTAATATCAGCATTGTAATTATAATAGTACCTGAAATGGTAGTAGTCTTATGCCATAAAGATATCTTGATATCTTTCCATCCGGATTGACAATGACAGTTACAACAGGATGTATAAAATCTTTTCCTGTAGGTTTGAAATAAAATCCTATAGAATCCATGAATTGTTTAATATTTTTTTCGTCTGATGTTAAAAATAGCCATCCTTCATCAGGAAAATTCTTTCCGGCCGCTTGCAAAAAGTTTACTTTTTAATCCTTTGCGATTAAAGGGGTATCATTTTTGTCAAAGCTAACAGAGATTATCCTGTAATCCTTAATCGGTCTAACACCCAATTCATTTATTATCGAAGCAACACTTCCCATTAAAAAATTGCAAACATTCGGGCAGGAATAGTAAACTGGAAGGATGATCAATGGTGTATCGTTAAGGAGTTGTTTAAATTCTATTTTTTCACCATTTTCCTTAAGGAATACTGTATTAACTGCTACTAAATGACCGCTTTTTTCTATAATGCCAGGGTTATCCTCTGCCGAAAGAGGAGTAACCAATAGTAACAGAATGAACGAAACAATAATTAATAGAAATTTTTTTATTTAAGTGTTCCGATATATTATGCTAATTTTTTTATCTCTTCATTACTTAACTTGTCCGCATTATTCTTCATGATGTTCTTTTTAGACCCTCCATAAGTGCCATTCTTATAGCCCAGAAGTTTTTTTCTATTTCTGTTGCAGATTGACCTTTTAGAATATTTCCGGTGCCAAGAGCTTTCTTTTCTCCTGATGTACCATGGCAGCTGGTGCATTTTGATTGAAATAACTCCTTTCCATCAATAGCATATAATGTTGAAACAAAACTTAAAACCATAAAAAAAGATGCAATCTTTTTCATATAATCCTCCAAACAGTAGTATTCAATATAATCGTAGCATATAGTTTCCAAATTAAAATATAATTTTTTGACGTAGAATAATTAGTATTCAATTATATAAAATGTTATGGAACTGTATTAAGATCATTGTTGGATATGAAAAGTGATTTTTGGGTGGTGGTATTTGTTATAAAATTGCAGTTTTTAAAATAGAGCGGGCGACGAGATTCGAACTCGCGACCCTTAGCTTGGAAGGCTAATGCTCTAGCCAGCTGAGCTACGCCCGCCTGATTGGGAGTGGGGAGAGGAGGATTCGAACCTCCGAAGGCGAACGCCAACAGATTTACAGTCTGCCCCCTTTGGCCACTCGGGAATCTCCCCATAAAGAGAAGCTGGCGAAGGGAATTGAACCCCCAACCTGCTGATTACAAGTCAGCTGCTCTACCGATTGAGCTACGCCAGCACACTGAAGTGGATTTGAATACTATAAAAAATTAATCAATTTGTCAATAGATTTTTGATATAAAAATAAAGGTATTGTAAAATCGACGTTTTTTATAAATGAACGGAGAAACCATAATCTTATGTGCAGCAGGGAACGCTTAATCTTATTCATAATTAATATCAAATTTTCCTTGATAATTATTATTTTATATGTTATCAATAAATTATGGATAGCCAATTTTTATCACGATACGATATTAAGGATTTTTTAATCTCCCTTCCATCAGGTGATCTTTACAAAGCTATTGATATTAAGTTTAAAAGAAACGTATTGATAAAGATCGTAGATTTGTCAAATATTAAAGAAATTTCCGATATTGAAAATATTAAAAATAGGTTTATTAGATATGTAAATAATGCGTTAAAACTGATTCATCCGAATATTGTGAATATTCTGGATTACCATATAGATGAAAATAATAAATGTTATACAGTGACGGAATATTTTAATATAAATGATTCAATCTTTAGCAAAGAGATGCTGTTTGACATGAGCTTTAATACGAAGCTCAAAATAGCAACTTCCCTCGTGGAGGCTATTGAGTTTGCCCATAATATTAAAATTCTTCATCAAAACCTTTATATAGATTCAGTTTTCTTTGCAAATGGTAATATTAAAATCGATAATTTTGACCTTAAAAGATACCTTGCAAAAAACTCCCTCATCAGTGAACTTGGTATTTATAGCAATCCACCTCCATATATTCCACCGGAATACATTTCAAGCTATGAACCTTCTGTTTACGGTGATATCTTCCAAATAGGCTGTATATTGTATTTTATTTTTTGTAGGGAACATCCTTTTGGCGATACCATAAATGATGAAGCAATTCTGAGGATAAAAAATTTAGACTACATAGATCCAACATACTATTCCGATGTTGATATAGATATAGCAAAGATTATAAACCGTGCCCTGATGAAAAAACCTTCTGAAAGGTTTGAAACGGTAAATCAGATGTTTATAGAGTTAAAAAAGATCATCGAAAAGCTTAAAGATAAAAAATATGACATAAGCACCTATAGATTTTTCATACAGAATAATAAGATGTATATTCAGACAAATCCAACCACTCACATCGATATTTCCGAACTTGAAAACAGATTATTGAATGAAAATATATTCAACTACGACTTAGATCGCATTCAAGAGGCCATACATATTTCGAATGGAGAGCCGATCGAAATAGGGGAAGTATTCAAAAAAATAGACAGTGCAGTTTTCAACTATTTTGATATATCTGTATCCGATGATCAGATGGAATGCTATCTCAAAAAATTAACCCCCAAAAAGCTCGATCCAAAAGAGATTTTATTCTATCTAAAAAAGAAAAATATAAGATATGGATATATAAAAGAGAATATAAGTGAGTTAGCTGAGGATGCCGAAGGATCCATAAGGCTTGTGGCTCGGGGAGCTGAGCCTATAAAAGGTGAGGATGCCTACCTTGTATTCTTTTTTGAGCCGGAAAATAAATACAAACCGAAAGAAGATGATGAAGGGAACGTGGATTTCAGGAATATTAGTGTAATTCAGCAGGTGGATAAAGGTGATCCGCTTGTCATAAAAGTGCCAGCCACAAAGGGTGTAGATGGATATAATGTTTTTGGAAACATTATTAAGGCCACTCCGGGAAATGATGTAAAGTTGCCCACCGGGAAAAATGTTTATCTTTCTTCAGATGGACTTAAGATACTCTCCACCACCGATGGAATAGTTAACTATGATAATGGCAAAGTCAATGTCATTGAGATGATCGTTATAGATGGTGATGTAAATTTTTCCACAGGAAATATAAATTACAAAGGGGATGTGCTTATAAGAGGTGATGTTCTCCCCGATTTTAAGGTATTTGCTGGTGGGGATATAAAGATAAGGGGAGTTGTGGAAGGGGCATTTATAGAATCTGAAAGGGGATCGGTCATTATTAGCTCCGGTGTTTTTGGAAAAAATCAAACAAAGATCAAAGCTTTGAAAAATATCAAGGCTGACTTTGTGCAAGATGCGGAACTATTTGCGGGGGAAACGGTGGAGATTACAAACTATACGAGGAATTCAAAGGTGTTCTGCAAATCGTTCCTTTCTTATAAGGGGATGGGGGCTGTACAGAGTAGCTTGATAGAGGCTACTCAATTAATTGATATTAATATAGCAGGTGCAAAGAATTACACCAAAACCACCCTTTATATAAACCAGTTGAACAAGAACAATTTAAAGCTACAAATACAGGATATAATGGAAAAACTTGATACAATTTCCAAATCTATCAACCAGTTAAAGCTTCAGATTAAAAAGATAATAGTATCATCTGGATCTATGGAAAATGCTATACTGGATACCGAATACAAGGCCTGTGTAGAAAAACTAAAAAAGTTGGATAATTTGAACTTGGTTTTGCAGGAAAAACTTCAGTCTTTACAGGATGATATGAATTTCATTCTGAGTGAGCAGAAGGAGATGATAATTATTCGAAGGTATCTTTACAGCGACGTGAAAATTAGAATCGGATCAGCATTAAAAATAACAAAAGATGAATATGAAACAAGGGTTGTTATTATAAAAGATGAAAAGGACGAACTCGTACTTGGGAGTGCAGTAAGTAAATAATTTATTTTATTATCAATATAGTCTTTTCAGTCTTTTCAAATAAACCATTATCCGATATGTTCGGATTCAAAAATGCATCTTCAGGCATGATTTCGTATTTGAAAGATATATAAAGTTTTGAAAGATTCTTGTCAACTTCCAGCGATATCGTCTTTGAATTCAGATTCTTTATGTTACCTACGTATAGATACTTATTTAGCTTACCAGAATCGTCAGTTATATCAAGGGATAGACCTTTTATAAACATATTTGATACATTTTTTATATTTATATCCAAAACTTTATCTGTATTGTTAAACTTTATGTTATAATAAAGTACCATATCTCCAGTTTTCTGTGAGTATGCAAAGTTTTGTTTTAACGTTTTATCCGTTTTGTAGTTAAATGAACTGCTGAAACAGCCAGTAAAAAATACAAGGATAGATAAATAGATTAGTTTTCTCATAATCTTAATAGTTCCTTTTCAGATTTTATAATTTCTTCAAAATATGTATCAAGCTCCCTTAAATCATCCTCTGGGTAGGCATATGATTTAAATAATTCTTCAAAATCTTTGTCGCATCTTGTGGTGAGATTGTATCCAAAACTTTTCACTTTATTGTTGGCAATAAAAAGAAGCTTTGCCATATCTGGATAATTGCTTTTAGAGATATTATGATGGTGATATATTGTATCCACATATAATTCTGGTAATCCCCACTCTCTTAAGAGATATCCACCCACATCAGCATGGTCAAAACCTAAGTATTCCCTTTCAATGGTACATACATCCACATCCTGACCATAAATCATCTCTTTTAATGTATTATATTTGTCCAGATAGATGGAAAGAACGATCTGCCCTATATCATGTATTAAACCGATTATAAAAGCTTCTTCAGCGATACTTCTATGAAACTTTAATGCAAAAATTCTGGCATAAATGGCAGTGGCTACGGAATGTTCCCATAATTTATGTTCAAATACACCTATTTTTGATGCTTCAAAAAGACCCTTAGTGGAAAGAGCAATTACGAGATTTTTTAGATTTTTAATTCCCAAAAGGGAGATAGCCTGAGTTAGATTATTTACCGTTACTTTCAGCCCAAACAGGGGGGAATTGGCAAGTTTTAAAATGGCTGTGGTAATGCTAACATCCCTTGATATTACTGATACGAGATCGGCAAAACTAAAATCTGGTTTTTCAATTATCTGTAAAACCTGAGCCCCCACCTGCGGCATTGGTGGTAGCTCCGTCACCCCTGTTAAAACCTCTTTTATTCTGTTACCAATCATTCAGTATCACTATCAAAGGAGCTTTTGGATTCCTTTATTGCCTTAATTTCCAGCTCCAGATCCTCCACCTTCTGATTTATTTTTGTGATGTCATCATAGTCAGATACCAGCTGTGGATCATCGATTATGCCATCTTCCACCATCTTGAATGCCCTTTTTCCCATAGATTTGTACCTTTCCTCTTTTCTTTTTCTGAGGGTGGATATTTCTAACTTCAGCTTACTTATTTTGGAAAATTTTACGAGCTCCTCTTTACCCTTCTCAATTTTGGTCCTCAACCAATCCATGCTTTTTTCTTTATCAAACATACTATTCCTCCATCTATACTATTTTTTTGTTATTATATATATCAAAACAAGCATCACAATATTAGCGGCAAACGACAACATAAATAGATAAAACCAATTTTTAGATTTATCAACTGTTTTTTTAGAATCTGTCAATATCGTTGGCAAAAAAACTGCAAATTCTGAATCCTTGAGCCTCATCCAGGGGGCTCCGTCATAAGTTATATAATCCACAGAGAGATACTTTCCTTTTGCGATCCCCTCCTTTACATCCTCATATTTTAAGTCTGAGATCTTAAGGCCGTTTAGAAGCTTAAGATCATAAGTTTCCGACTTCATATTAAGGTCATATGATTCTCCGCAATTACTACAAGAAAATATCTTCTTGTTTTCAACAATGTCAATGTTACACTTTTTACATATCATCTTCATAATCAATACCCCACCTTTTAAAAAAGCTATGCTCTATAGATATTATATCAAAAATTTTACCAACTACAAATAAAATTATATCTTCAATTTTTTTAGGGGAATGATAAAATCCAGGTGCCGCAGGTAGAATCTTTGCACCAGCTCGTGCCAACTTTAAAAGATTTTCAAGATGTATCTGATTTAAAGGCATCTCCCTGAAAACTAAAACTAAATCCCGATACTCCTTCATCGCCACATCAGCACATCGCTCTATAAGATTTGAGCTAACACCGGAAGCAACTCTGCCAATAACTCCCATAGAAGCAGGGCATACGATATACTTATCTATTTTAAAAGATCCACTGGATACAGGGGCAGCAAAATTTTTAAAGTTATGGATGAAAGTCTTCTTTTTGTCGAGCATTAATTTGTCTATAAAGGTATAATCAGAAATTTTACCTAATTCTGTCTCCAATTCGATATTCGTATAAGCATCCGGTGTAATCGATATATGAAGCTCCACGTTATTTATTTTATCAAGCTCCTGAATCAGCCTTAAACCATATACTGCACCACTTGCACCAGTCATCCCCACGAATATCTTCATCTCAACCTCTAAGGAAAATATCAGTAGTTGTAGCCAGAAAAATTATAATGCTAATATATGCATTTATGTTAAAAAAAGCCATATTTAGCTTTTTTAAATTGGATTTTTTTAAAATGTAATGTTCGTATATCATAAATAAGCCTGAACCCACCACACCTATTAAATAGAAAATTCCCATAGGCTGCAGATACTTCACCAATATAAACAGGCTAAAAGCCACCATATGAAAAAGTCTTGCCACCCATAAAGAACCATTTACACCTAAAAATCTTGGTATAGAAAAAAGCCCTTTTTCTCTATCGTATTGAATATCCTGAATTGCATAAATCACATCAAAACCCGCCACCCAGAATAGTACACCAAGTCCCATAATAACGATGGGTAGATCTATTCTGCCTGTTATGGCTACGTAAGCACCTATTGGGGCAAGTCCCAGAGCCATACCAAGTACAACATGACAGAGAGCAGTGAATCGTTTTGTATATGAATATAGAAAAAAGATTATCAAAGGTATTGGGGATAATAAAAATGAAAGTTTGTTTAGCTTATAAGTGGCATATTCATATGCAGCAAAAGATATTAAGATGTATATAATTGCCTCTTTTTTACTTATTTTACCGGCAGGTATTTCCCTATTTGCTGTTCTGGGGTTTTCTCTATCTATTTCTGCATCTATTACCCTGTTTAGACCCATTGCACCGCTGCGGGCACCAACCATAGCCACCACTATCCACAAAATCTGCTGAAAAGTTGGTAAACCATTTGCGGCAATGATAGCTCCGGTAAAAGCAAATGGTAGTGCAAAAATGGAGTGTTCAAATTTTATCATTTTTAAAAAATCTACTAATTTTTCCATTAATTCACCATTATATCAATGATACTCGTGGCAAAATCGTCTGAGTCGTTTAAACTATCACTTCTTACGATATTAAGTCCATATTTTCTGGCATAATCGATATATTCCTCGTCAATCTCTATAACAGTTTCGATATGGTCAGAAACAAAAGAGATGGGGCAGACTATTACATTACGGTAATTGTCCTTAATAAGTCTATCGATCTCATCTTTTGTGGATGGCTCCAGCCACCTCATCCTGCCTGTTTTACTCTGAAATGAGATAGAAAAAGATTTTGGCTTTATTCTATCCACAATTAAGTTCACCTGTTCCTTGAGATGTATGGTGTATAGATCCCCTTTTTCTAATGTGTAATAGGGTAGGGAGTGGGCGGAAAAGAGTATATGACATTCTGAAATATCAGTATTAAGCTTGCGGGCAGCATCGATTATCCGATTTGTAATGGCAGAATTATACGATTCATTGCCATACCAGTATGGTATCACCTTGAAACTTCCTTTTGGAGGATTTGATTTTATCTCATTGAAAAATCTTGAAAAACATGCACCACTTGTCGTATAGGAATATTGTGGATACATAGTCATTACAAAAATATTCTGATAATTGTCATTTTGCAGAAACTTTACCGTATCTTTTATATAGGGATGATAGTAGCACATCCCTATAGCAGTTTCAAGCTCAGTACCATATTTTTTAAAGTATATATCTGAAACCTTACCAAGTAAGCTTTTTAATATCGGTAATTGGGGAGAACCACCACCCAACCTCTCATACTGTGGGGCAACCTTTTTACTTCTAACCTTTGAAATAATTCTGGCAACGATTTTTTGAGGAAAATTGCCTATGCCAAAATCGATTATATCTCTATCGGTAAAAAGATTATATAAAAAAGGCTCAATTGCCTGTAGCGAATCAGGCCCACCCATATACATAACGTATAAAAAATCTTTATTGGCAGCCATTTTTTATAAGCTCCACAAGATATTTTACATTTTCGACAGGAGTATTGGGCAATATGCCGTGTCCTAAATTGAAAATATGCCCTTTTAATCTCTTACCTTTGTCCACGATCAGTCTGGCAATATTTCTAATTTTTTCTTTGTTTGTGAAAAGAATTACGGGATCCATATTCCCCTGCAATACAAATTTCCCTTTTCCCAATTGTATGTCCGCCTCATCAAGCTCAATTTTCCAATCAACACCAATACAGGAAGATTTAAGATTGGAGATATGCTTATAAAATGTTGCACTATCCTTTGCAAAATATACCACGTGGGCATTTTTGAGATTATCCACAAGAATATTGACAAATGGTAAAACCATTTCAGCATATTCGCATGGGGAAAGGATACCCGCCCAGGTATCAAAAATCTGTACCACAGGGCATCCATTGTCTATCTGTGCCTGAAGGTACCTGATGGTGCTTATGGTGAGCTTTTCCATAAGTGTATTGAAAGCTTTATAATCATTATGCATCATCTTTTTGATCTCTATAAAATTTTTGCTTCCACCACCTTCCACCATATAGCAGGCAAGTGTAAAAGGGGCACCCGAAAAACCTATTAAAGGTACTTTTAGATCTTTCACGAGGAGTTTTACGGTCTCAACCACAAAGGGCACATCTTTGTATGGATCTAAAATACTCAATCTGTCTGCATCTTTTTGTGTTCTAACCGGATTTGAAATTACAGGTGCCGGATCGAAATCGAGCCTAACCCCCATTGGCTCCACAGGTATCAGTATATCAGAAAAAAGAATAGCAGCATCCACACCTAAAATATCCACAGGTTGATGGGTAACTTTTGCTGCAAGCTCAGGATTTTTGCATAGTTCAAGAAATGTTACATTCTTTCTCACTTCCATATACTCCGGCATGTATCTACCAGCCTGCCTCATAAGCCATACCGGAGGTCTATCAACCTTTTTACCATCTAAAACATCAATCAATAGACTATTCATATTCTACCCCTAACTTCTTTTTGCTATATCATTTGCTGCAATTATCCCAGAAACAGACGCCTGAATGATCCCTCTTGTAATTCCTGCCCCATCACCAATACAATAAAGATTTTTTATACTTTTAGATCTCATATTCTGGTCTACATTTATCCTTAATGAATAAAATTTCGCTTCCACTCCGTATAATAACGTATTGGGATCCGCCATCCCCGGCATCACCTTATCCAGCTGTAAAATAGTTTCTTTTAAATTCGATAGGTATCTATATGGTAGCACGAAGGAAAGATCTCCCGGCATAGCCTCCTGAAGGGTGGGCCTGACAAAGTTTTTTCTTATTCTACTCTCCGTTGATCTTCGCCCCCTGATGAGATCCCCAAATCTCTGAACGATGACAGATCCACCACTTAGCATATTTGCCAGATAAGCCACATATTGACCATATTTGACAGGTTCCTTGAAAGGCTCTGTAAATTTCGTGGATACGAGTAATGCGAAGTTGGTATTGTTACTTTTCTTATTTTTATAGGAATGACCATTTACCGTTAAAAGATTATTTTCATTCCGCTCTATTGTGATGAACCCACCGGGATTTACGCAAAATGTTCTTACTTCATCCTCAAATTCTGAGGTATAATATTTGATTTTAAACTCGTAAAGGTAATCTGTAAAATGATCTGTAATAGATCTGGGAACCTCCACCCTTACCCCAATATCAACAGGATTTATAGTGGATTCTATCTGATAGCGATTTACAATCTCCTGCATCCATGAATTACCACTTCTACCAACCGCAAGAACTACAATGTGGTAATACCTTTTTTCTCCATTTTCCAAAACCAACCCTTTTATCTCATTATCTACAAGTATGATATCAGAAACTCCACACTCAAAAAATAGATTCACATTACTACTTTTTTCTAACATAACCTGAAGATTTTTCACCGCAAGAAGGCAGTTGTCTGTCCCAAGATGTCTGATTTTAGCTGAATAGAGTCTTAAATTGTGCCTTGAACAGAGGTATTCAAGGTCTTTTATCTTTTCATAATTCTGTGAACTGTCGAGCTTATCAACACCGGATACATCTTTCCATATCGTATCAGCCTCTTCAATAAGATTTTCAAGCTCTTTTTCATCAATGAAATCTGTCAGCCACCCACCAAACTCTGTGGTCAAAGTAAGCTTTCCATCCGAATATGCTCCTGCACCACCAAAACCAGACATAACCTCTTTTCTACTTCTATTTGTGATATCTTTACCTTTTTCGTAAAGATCTACTGTGACACCATTTAGATTCATCAATTTGTATGCAGTAAATATCCCGGCACTGCCTGCACCAACGATTGCTATTCTCATTCAGTCTCCTTTATGAAATATCCACAAATGTAACTTTAAAGTCTTTCTCATAAATATCCATAATAGCATAGCTGTTTTTATTTTTCCATCTATTTTTTGAGGTGCTTCCGGGGTTGATAAGGCATAAATTTTTCTCCCTATAAAAATAAGGGGAATGTATATGTCCAAATACAACAATATCGCATTCCGAAAAATTGTAGATTAAACCGTTGTATAGATTGTTATATTTATGTCCATGGGTTAGTCCTATTTTAAATTTTCCCAATTGGAATATTAGCTCATCTTCCAGTCCTTCAATCTCTACATCCATATTCCCCTTAACTGCGTATAACCTTTTTGATATCTCTTTCAATTCGTTATAAGCTTTTAACCCCACGATATCCCCTGCATGAATGACAGCTTCAGAACTAGAAATATCATCCAATAATTGATCTGGCAAATTTTTTATTGAATAGATGTGAGTATCTGATATAATGGTTATCCTCATCAATCCACCGGAGGTTTTGATGTTTAAAGTTTCAAAAACATATTACTTTGATAAACCAGGAGTTGTCAATACAGAATTAGCCATAACTTTTGCTGTGGAAAGAGCGTTGGAAGCTTGTATAGATACCATCATAATACCCACAGAAACAGGTAAAAGTGCAATTATTCTAAGTAAAATAGCTAAAGAAAAGGGATTTTCAAAGGAATTAATTGCCGTCAGATATCATACAGGATTTGAAAATCTAAATGAGCAATTTATGTCTGAGGATGTTTACAATAATCTTATTAATTCAGGATTTAAAGTCCACACCGGTACACATCTTTTCTCTTCCATATCAAGATCTTTCAGACTGAGATGGGAAGGTATTTTTATGCCGGAAATAGTTGGTGAAACACTAAAGATAGTATCGTCAGGGTTTAAAACCGCCATTGAAGTGGCTGTTATGGCGGCTAATGGCGGGCTTATAAAGGATATAACGAGAGATGTGATTTCTTTAGGTGGTACATCTTCTGGGATAGATACTGCTATAGTTTTAAGAGCTGCTTATCAAAATAATTTTTTGGATTACATTAGAATAAGAGAATTGATATGCAAACCCCGAGATTATTAAAACTGCCGGATTTCCCTTTTAAGGAGTATTTCTTAAAATTTTATAGAGAAACAGGGGTGGATTTCTACTTTGTGGGGGGCTTTGTCAGGGATATTCTTCTGGGAAGGGGTGTCAATGATATAGATATAGTACCAGTAAAGATCGGTTATGTTGATTGTGCAGAAATGTTAAACAGATATATAAGAGGCTCCTTTGTGCATTTTAAAGATAACGTAAGAATTACGAAGGGGGGTTTTACTATAGATATATCACGTTTGAGGGGGGAAACAATCGATGATGACCTAAAAAAGCGTGATTTTACGATAAATAATCTTGCTTACCATTTTGGAAAAGGTTTAGTGGGGGATCCCACCGATCTGAATAACAAAACTATTAGAGCTGTATCGGATGAGTCTTTCGTAGATGATCCACTTAGGGTGTTAAGAGGTTATAGATTTGCTTCCCAATTTGGGTTTACAATTGAACCTCATACAGGGGAGTTGATGAAAAGCTATGCACCACTTTTAGCCGGCATCCCAGCGGAAAGGATAAACAAAGAATTAAATGAAACGCTACTGGGGGAGTATTTTTTAAACATTTTAGATACGATGATCAAAGATGATATATTTTTGATAATATTTCCAATCTTTAAAACTATAAAAGATCTCTATGGGGGTGTTTATCATATCGAAGATGTCCTGTCTCATACCTTTTCGTTGGTTAGGATTATCTATCCTATGGTAAAAGAGTATGGTGAGATGGATAGATTAATTCTGATATTGGCTGCTCTTCTTCACGATATAGGTAAGGGGGATGAGAGATTTAAAACCACTCCGGGAAAATTTGTGGGTCACGAAGAGATAAGTGCAAAATTGACCATTGAGGTACTAAAAAAACTCACCTATCCCGCTAAAATTGTAAAAGAGGTATCAACACTGGTAAAAAACCATGGAATAATAAGAAAATATGCAACAAATGGTGCTAGAGAGATTACCTTATTAAGGTTTATATTTGAAAATTACAATATCCTTGATAAACTGATGATCTTATCAGTGGCTGATGCCCTATCGAAGAATAGATGTGATATATGCTTCCACAATACAATAGAAAGGATAAGATCGTTGATTCCACGGATAGATCTATCCAGGAAAGAGTTGATAAATGGAAACGATATCATAAATATGGGGGTGGAAAAGGGGCCCCTTCTGGGGAAAATATTGGATGATTTGCATTTTAGATTATGTGCCGGGATTATAAAAGATAGGGGAGAACTGGATAACTATCTGAGGATGAAGATGAAAGAGATAGGAGTATCTTAGAGCTGAATGAAAGATTGATGAATTTTCGAATTACACTTAAATTATGATAAATAACAGTGATAAAAAAAATTTAAATAGAGCAACGGCGGTAATTATTTTTTTTATAATAGCATACTTTTTATTCAATAGATTGGATTACAGATGGGATTTACAGCGTTTGTTGAGGTTTATATACTATGTGCAGGACAATAGCCTATACGCAGGGACATTGATTAAAGGGCTATTAGCAACAATTAAGATATCTTTTTTATCTATATTTTTGGGGATTCTGATAGGTGTCGTTGTGGCTTTTGGTAATCAATCCCCTTTATACTCCATAAAAACAATATGTAAAATCTACATCCTCACCATCAGAAACACACCTCTTATGACACAGATATTAATAAACTATTTTGTAGTGGGAAAGATTTTTAATATCAATGGGTTCTGGGTTGCTGTATTTACTCTCTCCCTTTTTGAAGGTTCATATATTGCAGAAATCATTAGAGGTAGTATCCTTTCGATAGATAAACAGCAATGGCTATCAGGGTATGCCCTTGGTATGAGTAGATTTCAGGTGCTCAAAAATGTAATACTACCACAATCATATCCAATAATCATTCCATCTCTATCAAATATTTTGGTGTCCACCGTAAAAGACTCATCCCTTCTCTCCATAATTTCCATATACGAACTTACATTTGAAGCCCAAAAAGCTGTTAGTGAAACTTTTATGACATTTGAAATCTGGTTTATGGTTGCATTTTTATATCTTTCGATTAATATTATTATAACTCTATTATTAAAATTTGTAGAAAAAAAATTATGAGGTGGAGAAGATGAAAAGGATTTTTTTTGCTTTAATTATGGTTATTATGGTTTTTGCTATAGGTTTTGCTGAAGATAAGAAGAGTACTCTTGATTCAATAATCAAGAGGGGGAAGATAAAAGTCGGAATGTCCACATTTGTACCCTGGGCAATGCAGACAAAATCTGGGGAATGGATCGGATTTGAAATTGATGTTGCAAAGAGGTTGGCCAAGGATATGGGGGTAGGTATTGAATTTGTCCCCACCAAATGGTCTGGTATAATCCCTTCCCTTTTGACTGGTAATTACGATATAATTATAGGTGGTATGGGGATAACACCAGAAAGAGCCCTAAAGGTGGAGTTTTCCATACCTTACGATTATTCTGGTATGGCTATTGTGGCAAACAGATCAAAAACAAAGGCTAACTCGCTATCAGAACTAAATAATCCAGATGTAACCATAGTTGCAAGGCTTGGCACCACCGCTGCAGAAACCGCTAAAAAGTTCTTCCCTAAGGCAAAATTAAAACTGTTTGATGATGAACCACAGGCTATTCAGGAGCTTTTAAACGGAAGGGCTACGGCATTTATAAGCTCTGCTCCATTACCAGCATTTCTGGCTATAGATCATAGCTCCAAACTCTATCAGCCGGTAAAAGGTACTTTTACAAAAGAGCCGATAGGCTTTGCAGTAAGAAAGGGGGATCAGGAATTTTTAAATTATCTTAATAGCTGGATAACCGTAGTATCTTCTGAAGGATGGCTTGAAGAAAGGAAAAAATACTGGTTTGAATCTAAAGATTGGGAAAAGCTTTTAAAATAGGTTCATAATTGGATAGTTGACAAATAATTTAGAGAGCTGAATCAGAAGTGAAGCTTATCAGAAATAGATATTTACCGGTGGATATTTTTATATCTATTCTGGTAGTATCTGTTTTTTTATTTTTAATCAAAAAGATATCGACAGAGATAGATTATCAATTTAACTGGAATGACCTCGTAAAGTTCTTTTTCTATTACGACGATCGGTTAAAAATAGGCCTTATAACTAATGGAATTATCTACACCGTAAAGATCTCTATATTTGTCCTCATCCTATCTTTTATAACTGGTTTGATAACAGGATTTATAATATCTTCCACAAAAGGTGTAATCAAAGAGCTGTTTAAATTATACATAGTGGTATTGAGAAATATTCCACCACTTATTGTGATGTTTATCTTCTACTTCTTTATCGGTAGCAGTTTTGCAAAGGTATTGAATCTGGATACTATCTTCTCAAACCGATTATTCGCATTAATACTTACGGCAATCTTTACTCCGGAGCAGATTTTTGTACCGTTTATTTCAGCGGCAATGGGTCTTGCTTTTTATGAATCTGCATACATAGCTGAAATAATACGGGGAGGTATAAATGGTATAGAAAAAGGTCAGATAGATGCAGGAACAGCACTTGGGCTAAACAGGATAGAGGTTTATCTCTATATAGTTGTACCTCAGGCTATTGAAAAAACGCTCCCCTCTCTTATCGGACAGTTTGTCTCCATCATCAAGAATACAGCCATAGCTTCTGTTGTGGCTATACCGGAATTAACCTTTCAGGCTATGGAGATTCTGGCGTCGTCAAGGCTGATACTCGAAATCTGGATAATAATATTTTTAATCTATCTGGTTATTAATCTTTTTATTTCATATCTTGCAAGCATGGTAGAATCAAGGATAAGAAGAAAATATAAATAACCTCCGGAAGATGTTATCCGGAGGTTATAAAAAAACTATCAGCCAATTTTTAATACAATTTTCCCGAAATGTAGATCGTCCTCCATCATTTTGTGTGCATCTTTTACTTCATCCAGCGTAAAAACTTTACTGATTATCGGTACAATTGTCCTATCTGCAAATTTGGGGATAGCAACTTTTGTAAATTCTTTGATTATCTCCCCTTTTTCATTAACAGGTCTGGATCTCAATACGGAACCTATAATCTTGTGTCGTTTTACCATCAGTAAACCTATATTAAGTTCAGCTTTTATACCGCTTATTACACCGATGATCACGAGCCTTCCGGCGTATGCCAGAGATTTTATGTTTGGATCCAGATATTTTGCCCCAACGTGATCAAGGATGACATCCACACCTTTTTTATTGGTAAACTCTTTTATTATATCACTAAAATCAGTTGTCTCTTTGTAGTTTATCAATAGATCTGCCCCAAGTTTTTTTACCCCTTCCATCTTTTCCGGGGCAACGGTGACAGCAATTTTTGACTTTGGGGCAAGAGCCTTCACCAGTTGAATTGCAGCAGTGTTAACGCCCCCTCCACCACCATGCAGAAGAGCTGTTTCACCATCTTTGAGTTCCCCCAACATAAAAACATTCAAATAGGCTGTAATGTAAGATTCACAAACACAGGCCGCCTCTTCAAAGCTCATAGATTCCGGGATCTTAATAAGGTGGTTTGCATAAGCGACTGCATATTCGGCATAACCGCCACCACCCACAAGAGACATTACCCTATCCCCCACCTTCCATCCTTCAACATTAGGGCCAAGTTTTTCTATGACACCAGCCACCTCAAGACCCAATATTTCAGATTCTCCGGGAGGTGGTGGATATTTCCCTTCCCTCTGTACAAGGTCAGGCCTATTTATTGATGTAGCCATTACTTTAATTAAAACCTGATTTTCTTTGGGTTCAGGAATTGGAACATCCCTTATTTCAAGCACATCAATGCTTCCAAAACCGTTGCAAAATACAGCCCTCATAGAAACCTCCATTAAAAGGATATTTTATACTATTGTTTTATATGTTATCAGTATAAAAATCAAGTTAAAGATTACACCTTCTACGGGTTAAGTCATCCTTTTATGTGCAGATGAACTTAGTATTATATTATTTCAAATTCATTAGATACTTAAAAAATATGTAATATCGGGATGATAAAAAATGGCTGATTAAAATTTAATCACTTTCAATATAATCTTATTTTTAAGCCAATTAAAGCAATCTTAATTTTAGATTGAACATTTTTTTCAACAAATTTGTTGAAAAAAAAGTACTTGACAGCCCAAATGCGACTAATTGATGGTTGAAGAACAAGTTATTGCTAAATATGCTCTTTTATTTAAGTTTCCATTTTGTCATTATATATCATAAAGTTTTTCTTCAAATTTTTTCAACAATTTTTCAACAAAACGAATAGTTAAATCTAAGTATGAGTTATAAATTTTATGGAAATCACAAACCTATTATGCTATATTTTATTTAAAATATATTCAGAGGGTGAGATGAACGGCAATCTTAATTGTTCCAGCGAAGACAACAAGTTTAAACAATTTCTTTCCATAAAAGCATCGGCAGGTTCTGGAAAAACATACAATCTTGCCAGCAGATTTATCGAAATTTTGGGGCTTTATTTGAAGAATAAAAATTTCTCCGAGGGTATCATACCAACTAAGAATTTAAGCTCCATCATAGCCATTACCTTTACCAACAAGGCTTCGCTTGAAATGAAAGATAGAGTGATGAAATTTTTAAAAGGGCTTGCGGGGATAAGAAAAAATGAATTAGAAAGATCAGGCATATCTGAAGAGGATGCAAGAAAATTACTGATTGAGATATTGAAAAACTTTGAAGATATAAACGTTACCACAATCGATTCTTTTATGAACACCCTGCATAAAGCCTTTGCCGTTGATCTTGGGGTATATCCAGACTACGACATTACTTTTGATTCAGAAAAAATCTTTGAATCTGCCGTGAAATTGTTGTTTGAAGATGAGAAAAATTTTGAAGATCTTATAAATTTTTTAAACACGCTTCTATTCCTCGGCAAAGATGGGATGAATGGGGAAAAGATAATAATAAAAAATCTAAAAGAATATTACAAAATCGAATTGCCCGAAAATGTCATCTCATACACTGAAATTGAAAAGAAGATAAAAGAATTTATTAATGGTACGATTTCAGATCTCAATGAATATCTATTAAATGAGATAGGTGATCTTTCTAATAAATTAAATAGCTTGATCGATAGATATTATACAATATTCCATAGGAAAAAGATAAAACCCTATCAATCAATTAATCTGAATGAGGTCAATAAAAATTATGCGAAATATCTTAAGTTTCTTGAAAATGAAAATTTCGATGAGATTTTGAAAAAAGATAAAACTCTACCGCCGGAAGTACAGAATCTATTTAAAGAACTGTTAAATGAGATAATAAAAAATTTTAGATACTACGTGCTACTAAAGTATACAAAAGAATCTGAAGCAATATTTAAACAGATTGAAAAACTGAAAGAGAAAGAAAAAGATGTCCAAAAACGACTCAACATCGTGGATGGCAGTCAGATTACAAAGAGAATTACGGAGATATTAAAAAGCGATTCCGGTGTCCCTTATGCCTTCTGCAACCTTGGGGAACAGATAATGCACTATCTTATTGATGAATTTCAGGATACATCAAGAGACCAGTTTGAAGCCATCAGACCACTTCTGGAAAACAGTAAAGGTAGTGGGGGTTCTATATTCTTGGTAGGAGACAAAAAACAGAGCATATATGGTTGGAGGGGTGGTGATTACACTCTATTCGACGAGGTGGACGAAGATTTTTTTCTTGAATCTATTACGCTTAAATCAAATTATAGATCGGGTAGGGATATCGTAAAGTTTAACAATATCTGCTTTGCTGAAGCCTTATTAAATGATATTTCAAATCTTATAACAGAATACAATGTAGCAGAAAATCTATCGGAGGAAATTAACAAGGTATATAGCGATGCATCCCAAATCCCTGTGCAGGATTTTAAAGGCTATATAAATATCCATTTAAAAAAGAACAATGATGAGGATACGGATGAATTTTATAAAAATAGACTTATCCGGATACTTGAAACATTATTTAAAAGGGGGGCTAAATATTCTGATATAATGATCCTGGTTAGGAACAACAACGAGATCGAAACTGTGGTGGATTGGATCCATTCAAAGGATGAATTTAAAAATATCCCTTTTATCACAGATGGGAATTTGAAAATAATCAATAATTTTAATATTAAAAAGACACTCCTTACAGCATCCTTCATAATAAATCCTGAAGATGACTTTTATATAAAATCGATTGGAGAGCTTGGGCTATTAACTTGTTTTGATGGATTGAATATCGATCCATCGGGCTATTCTCCATATGAGTTCTTTTTAGCCGTGATAAACTTACTAAAAATCGAAAATGACCTTTATCTAAAACGATTTCTGGAAGAGGTGGCACAATTATCGCTAAAAGGTAAAAATATTAGAGAGATAATAGAGCATTTTTATGAAAATCAGGATATAAGTATATCCTCTTCGGAAGAAACAGATGCCATAAGGATCATGAGTATTCACAAATCTAAAGGTTTACAGAGTGAAATAGTGATCCTGCCAATCTTCGATTGGGAACTTTATAAAAAAGATCGAATATACGATTATATACCGCTTTCTGATTTTTTGGAGGATTATGAAGGTGAAGAGATGATCTTCACCACCATAAACAGTTTAAAAGATATATCCAGGACAGCTAAAAGTATCTATGAGAAAAAAATAAAATTCCAATTGATAGAAGGTCTAAACCTTATGTATGTGGCTCAGACGAGGACAGTAAGGGAACTGTACATTACTGGTATATTTTCAAAAAATGAGTCTGGTAGATATCCAACCCCCATCCGATCCTCAGCTATTTTATGTGAAATGCTGAATAATTTTGAAAAATATGAAGATGGATCTAATATGGACTACACACTTGAACAGAATGAGATGGGAATCTTTTTTGTATGTGGAGAGTTAAAAGATTTTGAATCAAAAGATATTAGCAAAACGAATGATTATAATATGAATAAATATTACTTACCTGATTCTATCCTTTTTAGAATCAGAAAGTCTTTCATTGATGAGCCGGATATTGAAGATCTGAGAGAAGGTATGAAATTTGGGACGGATATTCACAAGCTATTAAGTATAATAAAGAAAATAGATGATGAGGAAAATATAGAAGCTGAAGTGGAAAATGCATTTAAAAGAGCTCATTCGTTGTATGATAGTAAAATGTATGAAATAGTCGTTAATACTGTGAGGGATCTTAAAGAATACTTTATAGATATAGATGATTGTTGGACGGAAAAGGAATTTGTCACAAAATCAGGGAATATTTTTAGAATCGATAGGATCGTCAAAAAGGGTAACTTTTTTTATATTATCGATTATAAAACGGGTGAACCAAAAGAGGAAGACCGAAAACAGGTGGATTTATACCGCAGATTGATCCCCTATGAAACCACCGGGATAATCTATTACATCAAAAAAGGGGAAAAAGTGTATGTTTGAGCTGCATCTTGTGGATATCGATTACGATTTAATAGATCATTTATCAAGTATGATCAAAGATATTAAAAAAGATAAAATCATCTTTATTTCAGCAAATAGGCGACCGATAAGGTTTGTGGAGCAAAAGATAGATTCTCATCATATTCTAAAGACTGATTTTTATATTCTTGATGAATTTGTTAAAGATTTTGTGCAATATTTTTCAGATAACCCTCCCACCATACAATCACCCATTGAGAGATATTTTTTTATTCATGACCTTTTGAAGGAAAATCTGGAATTATACAATAAATTGGGTGGATCGATTCAAAAGGTATTCCCCTGGTGCAAGAGAATATCTTCATTATTTGATGAAATTGATAAACACAGGGTGGAAAATAGACTGCAAAACTTTCAGTATACCGAACTTGTGGAACCATCCAGAGGGATAGTGGAAAATCTAAAAAACCTTTATAGACGTTATAAAGAAAGAATGGAGGAAAAGAATCTTACATACACAGGGGATCTTTACGCTCAGATGCTTAATATTCTCAATAGTAAAAAAACTTTTCCGGATTATGAAAATACCGCATTTATTCTCACAAATCTTGTGTATATTTCAGTTACAGAGGTGGAGATTCTGAAAAAATTATCAGAATTGTCAGATTTACATTTTGTAGTTTACGATGATTTGAAAAATAGGGGGGATATGTTTGAATCTTTTACAGCTGTGGAAAATCTAAAAAAAAGATTACAAAAGACTTTGTCGATGAAAATCAATGAGGTTTTGGATTCAAAAACTTTTAAAAAACCTGAAATAAATTTTTATTCTTTCAATGATACTATATCAGAAATGGATCACCTTGCAAATATTTTATACGATGGCTATCAAAATGTGGAGGCACCAAACGATACAGCCGTCATATTACCGGATGAAACCTCCCTTTATCCGCTTTTGATAAATCTGCCTCTGGATTACAAACCGAATATAAATATAACAATGGGATACCCTTTTATAAAAACTACGCTGTACATTCTCCTTTCCAATTTATTTGAATTGTGTATTGATATTAAGAAAGGTTTATATGATACCTTAAAAATCCCAGCCGAAAAGTTGATCACTATCTGTGATTATTCATCTATATTTTATGACCAAGATCTGAAAAAAAACCTGAAAGATATAAAATCCCATATATATTCCGTCCAGAGGAGTATAATAGAGATTGAAAAAGAGAGATTTACTCATTTTTACAACCTTATAATGAATTTTATAGAAATATCCACAATACATGATCTTTCTTCTAACTTAGAATATCTTACCTCTTTAATGCACAGGTACCCACCTGAGAAATTGAAGGAGCAGATTTTTACCGTTAATGCGATTAATATTTTCGTAGAAAAGTTCTTAGAAACACTAAAAAAACTACCAAACGATAAAGAGATAAATGTAGAATTATCATATATAATATTTAAAGAGATTTCGAAAGATATTTTAATACCATTTGAAGGTAGCCCTTTAAGAGGATTGCAGATAATGGGTATTCTGGAAGCAAGAGGACTAAAATTTAAACATCTCTTTATTCCTGATATGAATGAAGGGGTAATTCCCTCTGTGGATAAAGTGGATCCATTGATACCTGAAAGTATAAAAAGGATTATAGGGCTACCATCTTACGAAGAGAAAGAGATATTGATGCGATACAATTTTTTCAGATTGGTTTATTCCGCCAAAAAGGTGTATCTGTTTTTTAAAACAGGTATGGGTGATAATAGTAAATTTATAAGAAGTAGATACGTAGATCAGCTTATATTGAAAGAGGAGCTGGATGATAACCAAGAATTTGTTAATATCTATAAGCCGCAATCCAATTTTTTTACACCAAAACATGAGACATTATCTTTTCCAAAACCTTGCGATATAAGCCTAAAAAGCTATTCCCCCACAGCTCTGGATTGCTATCTTTCTTGTCCCTACAAATATTATTTAAGGTATATAAAACAGATACCACCATCCATAAATATCGACAGCGATTTTAAAGCAGATAAGGTGGGTTCAATTGTTCATGCAATTTTAGAGGAAACGATCGAAGTAGATAAACCTGTGAAAGATTCTTTTTCAGTGGAGAATGCTTTAACTGTAATAGATCGTGTCAGAGAACAAGATAGCCATTTAACTACGAAGATAAATAATGATGATAATTTAAAAAACTATATTTTAGACATGAGTGAGCTGGAATATGAGATGTTTAAAAAAATACTGGAGTATAGATTCAACAATTTTTTAAGAACCCACTTTAACGATGAAAATTTAAAAAATTCTATAGTAATGGCAAAAGAAAAAATGATTAAAAAAGGGAAGTTGGAAGGAGTTGTGGATAGAATAGATAGATTAGGGGATAAGTTGCTAATAATCGATTATAAAACAGGTAATAGTCTGAAACCGCCTTCTAAGAGAAAAGTAAATCAATTGTCAGATAAGATTGGCGATTTTGGTATCAACAGAGAGGATCTCCTTTCTTTGAAAGAGGATTTAAAAAGCGTTCAGCTTCTCACCTATATTGTATTAGCCAGTAGTAAATATAAGGCTGATGAATATGAAGGGATATACTATTTATTTAGCAAAAATAATGGGAATATTGTAAAATTTAAAGTAGAAAATGAAGTGGAGAATATAATAGCTTATATCATCAACCACATTGAAAAAACAGATCAGATCTATCCTCTTCCGGATAAAGATTGTGTTTATTGCGAATATAATAAGATGTGCAGGTTTGTATGAGAATTTGTGTAGGAAAATACTGTTACCACCATATTTGCAAACCTACGTCTTTGTCCATTGATGTATTATTCTGGCAGACACGCAGGTCTGCCCCCTACTTTTCTTCCTTATTCTGAAGGATCTTATAATGATCAGTTATTGAAAATACAAGATCAAAATCATAAATATGAGTTGATGGCAGTGGAAAATATCGTTGACAGTTTTTAGCAAAGAACATATTTTATACCGACAAATAATTATAAAAGGTGATGTATGTTAAAAATAAGTGATATTGCCAGAGACAAATTAAACGAATTTATGAAGGACCATCCAGATAAGTGTTTGAGATTGGTTTTAGAAGGGATTGGTTGAGGCGGTCCCAGTCTGGGATTGGTTCTGGATGAGCCAAAAGAAGAGCAAGTCCACTTGATCAACGGTGTCCGTATAATGGTGGAAGATAGGATTCTAAATTATCTAGGGGATGTGCAGATCGATTACATCTCAAATGAGTATGGAGAGGGTTTTGCTATAATTCCTGAAAATTCAGGTGGAAGCTGCTGCTGATAATCAAAAAGATAAAATATGAACTCCCC
>PNIN01000061.1 GCA_002878065.1 Calditerrivibrio nitroreducens | reverse complement strand
ATTCTGGTTACTGGATAATTTTAGATGGAAGAGTCAAAACTAAAAATTATGGTAAATTTTTTCTTGAGGTATTAAAAGAGGCAGAAAAAGTAGAAAGATTCTGGTAAAATAACATTAGATACCATCTAATTTGAAAAGATATTTAAAAAAGGGGGTTTTAGATGAGAAAAGTGTCTTTAGATTATAATTTTGTTATGAAAAGTAACCTTGATGATGGTTTGAATAACGAGGAACTTGAATCTGAATTAAAGCTTGTGGAGGAGGGGCTAAACAGATTAAATGTTATGGTGGAGTCTAATGAGACGGGATTTCCAAAGCTTGTGGATCTGGATGATGGTGAAATTATAGATTTTGCAAGATCTATTCAAGGGGAATTCGAGGATATGATAATTATAGGGATTGGGGGATCATCCCTTGGATTTGAGGCAGTGGCAAATGCCCTTTTGCCTTACAATTATAATGCACTATCCCCTGATAAAAGAGGCTATTTCCCCAGATTTTGGGTCATGGATAATGTGGATCCATACAAAGCTTACTGGATATTAGAACATTGCAATCCTCATAAGACCATTGTTCTTGTAATTAGCAAGTCCGGAAGTACTGTTGAAACAGCTGCAAATTTTTTAGTGGTCTATGAATGGCTTTTAAAAAATAATGTGGATTTAAAGAGATCTCTCATTGCCATCACTGATCCTAAGAAGGGTGATTTGAGAAATATTGTGAGCAGGTTTGGTTTGAAGTCGTTTGAAGTGCCAGAGAATGTTGGGGGGAGATTCTCTGTATTGTCATCTGTTGGGATTGTGCCATTTGCAATTCTGGGGATTGATATCAGAGAATTGAAAAATGGGGGGCGATTTTTTATCCACAATGGTAAAAATCTCTATCTTAAGATGACTGCCATATATAACGCTTATATCAAAAGGGGTAAAAAGATAAATGTTCTTATGCCATATACTTCCAGACTAAAAAGCTTTGCCGATTGGTTTTGCCAATTATGGGGGGAGAGTCTTGGTAAGAGGTACACAAGAGATGGCAGGGAAATATTTTTTGGCTCTACACCTGTTACTGCTATTGGAACGATAGATCAACATTCTCAGCTCCAGCTTTACAAAGAAGGCCCATTTGATAAGCTAATTACGTTTATTCAGCTGGATAAACATGATTTCAATCAGGAATTAGATGGTGAATGGTACGAAAACTATAAATATCTAACAGGTGTGGATCTTAGTAGGCTTTTGAATGTGGAGCTGCAGGCCACAGAAGTGGCTCTAAAAAAAGCCAATAGAGTATCCATGAAGATAGCGATTGATTTTTTAGATGAATTTAGCATAGGATACCTTTTTATGCTTTACGAGTATGTTGTGGCTACTCTTGGGATTATAAATAATATAAATCCTTTTGATCAGCCAGGTGTTGAAGAAGGGAAAGATTACGCTTATGGAATTTTGAATAGGGCAGGCTATGAAGATAAACGGAAAGATTATGAGGCGTCTGGTAGGAGAGAATCAGACTATATCGTTTGATGGTAAGATAATAGATATCGATAGATTAAAAAACAGTAAGATAGTTGTGGCTTTTTCCGGAGGCAGGGACTCTGTAGCCCTGCTTCATTATTTGTATCGGATGAGAGAAAGTTATAATATTAAACTGTATGCATGTCATGTAAATCATGGTATTAGAGGGGAAATGGGAGATAGGGATGAGGATTTTTGTAAAAGTTTTTGTATGGAATTTAAAATCCCATTATTCATAAAAAAGATAGATGTACCATCCCATGTAAGTAGATTTAATCTATCTGTGGAGGATGCCGCCAGAAAGCTAAGATATCTTGCTTTGTTTGAAGTATTACAAGAGTTAGGTGCAGACTATATAGCCACGGCACATCATCTGGATGATATCGTTGAAACATTTTTTGTGAAGGTGTTTACAGGTGGGGCGATCTATAATTTGAAAGGATTTGATAGGAACGACAGAGTGCTAAGACCATTTGCAAACTTAGAACGGATGCAAATTGAGGAGTATATTAAACATAACAAACTTGAGTATGTTGATGATGAAACGAATTTCAGTTCAGATTACGTGAGAAATTGGGTTAGGTTGAAGATTATTCCGGAGATCAGAAACTACAACAGGGGGTATCTAAACAATATATATTCCTTACAGGAGCAATCAAGTGAACTTAAAAATTTTCTGCATAATCATCTTGCTGATTCACCTATGAAATTTGATCGGTCTTTAGCTCATTTAGATAAGAAATATCTTTTGTCAAAATCTCTTTTTGAAAGAAGATTTCTACTTGCAAAAATGTTTGAAAAATTTTTTAGGGTGGAAAAAAAGCATATTGACAATGCTATGAATCTTCTGGTGGGAAAGTCAAAAAGAATAAATATGCCAGATGGATTTATATTTGAAGTGTCTATGAATAAAGTAATTATCTTTCACAGGGATCTAATAGAAAAATTTATTTTTTTAAAAAAAGAGTCAGATGATATTGTTTTTTTGCCAAAATTGTGTAAATATATAAAATTTGATGGTTCTTTAAGGGATGCCGTCCTTATAATCAGGAATAGAAAGGATGGGGATAGGGTTGACGGATCTAAATTAAAGGATATTTTGATAGAGAAAAAGATAGATAAGTTTGATAGGGACAGATTGGTGGTGGTGGAAAAAGATGGTAAGATAATTTGGGTTGAAAATGTTTGGGAAGTGAATGAAAATATAAAGGCTGTAGATATGGAGGTTTGATGGAAAAACATACTTTGGAAGTTTTAATCAGTTATGATCAGATTATAGAACGAGTTAAGCTATTAGCGGAGACTATCACTAAAGATTTTGAGGGTGAAGATCTTCTTGTGGTGGGTGTTTTGAAAGGGGCATGGATATTCATGGCGGATCTGGTTAAATACATAGATCTACCTATGGAGATAAGTTTTGTGTCGGTATCGAGCTATGCTGGAGAAAGAACCACTTCCAGCGGTGTTGTACGTCTTCTATGCGATGTTGATAGACCTGTGGAGAAGAGAAATGTGATACTTGTGGAGGACATAATAGATACCGGACTTACCATAAATTATTTGAAAAGGCTTTTCAGCGTAAGGAATCCTAATAGTCTCAAAATATGCTCTTTACTTGATAAGCCTTCCAGAAGACTAGCTGATATCAATCCAGATTATTGCGGTTTTTCTATTCCGGATAAATTTGTGGTGGGGTATGGGCTGGATTATAATGGTTACTATAGAAATTTAAAAGATATATCTATTCTAAAGATAAATGCTTAGGGGGTATGATGAAGGATAATTTCTACAAAAATATTACATTGTGGTTTGTGATTGCTCTAATTATGGTGGTGATGTTTAATTCTTTTAATACCGGTCACGGAGCAAAAAAGAAGATTTCTTACACTGAATTTATAGAACAGGTAAAACAGGATAACGTTAAGACTGTTATAATAAAGGAGAAATCTATTACAGGTGAGTTAAAGAAAAATGATGAACAGTTTGAGACATATGCTCCTGATGATCCATCGCTCGTTCCCCTTTTGACAGAACATAATGTAAAGATATACGCTAAGCCACCAGATCAAAATCCCTGGTATCTGCAGGTGCTTATCTCCTGGTTGCCAATGATTCTTCTGATTGCCGTCTGGATATTTTTCATGAGGCAGATGCAGGGTGGAGGTAAGGCTTTTACTTTCGGCAAGAGTAGAGCAAGACTTCTTACACCTGATCAGAAAAAAGTCACTTTTAAAGACGTGGCTGGGTGCGATGAGGCAAAAGAGGAGCTTGAGGAGATTATAGAATTTTTAAAAGATCCACATAAATTTCAACGTTTAGGTGGTAAGATTCCGAAAGGAGTCCTGCTCGTGGGCCCTCCCGGAACGGGTAAAACTCTTTTAGCAAAAGCAGTGGCTGGTGAAGCAGGGGTACCTTTTTTTAGTATAAGTGGTTCTGATTTTGTTGAAATGTTTGTGGGAGTTGGTGCATCAAGGGTGAGAGATCTTTTCGATCAGGGGAAAAAGAATGCCCCATGTATCATTTTTATAGATGAAATAGATGCTGTTGGTAGGCATAGAGGTGCAGGTTTAGGTGGTGGACATGACGAAAGGGAGCAGACTTTAAATCAGCTTTTAGTGGAGATGGATGGATTTGAGTCCACCGAAGGGGTAATTTTAATTGCTGCTACAAATAGGCCTGATGTTCTTGATCCTGCCTTACTTAGACCTGGTAGATTTGACAGACAGGTGGTGGTGCCAAGACCAGACGTTAAGGGTAGATATGAGATTTTGAAAGTACATGCTTCCAAAGTACCTCTTGGGGATGATGTGGATCTGGAAGTCATTGCAAAATCTACACCGGGGTTTGCGGGTGCCGAGCTTGCCAATCTTGTGAATGAGGCGGCATTACTTGCTGCAAGAAAAAATAAAGAAAAAGTAAATATGGATGATTTTGAAGAGGCCAAAGATAAAGTGATGATGGGTAAAGAGAGGCGATCTATTGCAATATCTGATGAGGAGAAGAAGGTCACAGCTTATCATGAGGCTGGTCATGCAATTGTGGCCAGATTTACACCTCATTCGGATCCTGTCCACAAAGTAAGTATCATTCCAAGGGGTATGGCTCTTGGGGTTACTCAGCAGCTACCTAAGGATGACAAATATATCTATACAAAAGAGTACCTGACTTCAAGGCTAGCGGTACTTATGGGTGGAAGGGCTGCAGAAGAAGTGGTATTCAATAAGATTTCCACCGGTGCAGGAAACGACATCGAAAGGGCAACTGAGATTGCAAGGAATATGGTATGTTCATGGGGGATGAGTGAACTGCTTGGGCCAGTGGCTCTGGGGAAAAAGGATGAGGCGATATTCCTCGGTAAAGAGCTTGCCACTCATAAAAATTACAGTGAAAAGACTGCGGAGATAATAGATGAGGAGATAGGTAAGATAGTATTAAATGCTTATGATAATGCCAAGGGGATTTTGAGAAGTAATCTCAAATTGTTGCATGCAATGGCGGAGTTGCTTCTTGAAAAAGAGACTATAGAAAGTAAAGATATTGAAGAGCTTATAGAAAAGGTAAATGGAGAATTACAACCGGCTTAATATATGTTTAAAGAGCTTGTGGTATCGGACAAAAACAGATTGGAATATGAGATTATAAAATTGGGGGCTCACCCTTACGCTAAAAAAATAGCATTGCGAGGTGTCCCCCTTAATATAAAGTTTAAAGGGATACCAACTGCTGCTGCAAACGTATTAAAACAGGAGGCTATTGCTTCTGGTATAGATGCCGCTGTACATATGGGTACTGCGGGATGTGAGGTGGAAAAAACTGATGTTTTAATCTGTGGAGATTTAAAAGGATTTTCAAGACTTGCGGATCGATTGAAGATACAGCCTTTTGGACTTAAAGATATTGCTGATGAGATTGATAAAATTTTAAAGAGCCCTATTCATAAAATACTTCACATCAGAGATAAAACTCTAACTTTTGAAGAAAAAAAGATCATGGCAATTATAAATGTTACCCCTGATTCTTTTAGTGATGGTGGTAAATTTACCGAACTAAACGCTGTTATAAGCTATCTCAGTAAACTGAAAGAGATAGGAATTAGTTTAGTGGATATTGGTGGAGAATCCTCAAGACCTGGGGCTGAATCTATAAGTGTTGAAGAGGAACTCAATCGTGTGCTACCGGTGGTGCAATTAGCCGTGAGTGAAGGTTTTATTGTTTCTGTTGATACTTATAAATCGAAAGTGGCCGAAGAGTGTTTGAAGATAGGTGCCCATATAATAAATGATATAAGCGGCTTTCACTTTGATGAAGATATGCCTAAGGTATGCGCAGATTATAATGCCGGTGTATGTCTGATGCATATAAAAGGGGTACCCAAAACTATGCAAGATAATCCTAAGTACAATAATCTTTTGGAGGAGATAAAGTATTATATATATGAGAGTATAGAAATGGGATTGAAAAAAGGATTATCCGAAGATAATATGATGATAGATCCAGGCTTCGGTTTTGGTAAGAGTCTGGATGATAATTATCTTATATTGAAATATCTTAAAGAGTTTGAATCTTTCGGTAAACCTATTCTGGTAGGATTATCAAGAAAGTCGATGGTGGGTGGGGTTATAGAGAAACCTGTCAGTGAGAGAGTTGTAGGATCAAAGATAGTGGAAACCATTGCACTTTTGAATGGTGCTGATATCATAAGAACGCATGATGTGGAAGAATCACTTGATATGATGAAGATTTTTAATTTTTACAATAGAGTATGTTTCAAATGTTAGAAATATTTAAATCTATCACTTTTGTGGATATCCTGGATATAGTAATTATTGCATTTATGGTATACCGTGTTTTATTGCTTATAAAGGGTACTATTGCTCTGAGAATGACACTGGGGGTAATTTTTATACTTATTTTTGCGTCGTTCTCCAATTTTTTTGGTTTTAAAGCCACCAGCTGGGTTTTGAATAATCTTACAGGTTACCTATTTTTATCAATTATCATTATTTTTCAGCCGGAGATGCGGAGGGCCCTTGCAGTAATTGGTGATACTAAGGTTTTTAACAAACAGGATAAAATAAATAAAGGGATCATAGATGAGATAGTTAAGGCATCAACAATATTGGCAAATAAACAGATAGGTGCTCTAATCGTTATCCAGAGGGAGATAGATCTTTTGCCATACATCCAGGTGGGGACTACTCTGAATTCTGAATTAAATAAAGATATACTCGTAAGTATATTTATACCTTATTCCCCTTTACATGATGGTGCCGTCATCGTTATAGATGGTAAGATTGTTTATGCAGGATCTATACTACCCCTCACAAAAAGAGTTGATATTGATAAAAAGTTTGGCACAAGACATAGAGCTGCATTAGGTATTACCGAAGAAACAGATGCCGTTTGTGTTGTGGTTAGTGAGGAGAGGGGTACCATTTCGGTTTCCTACAGAGGTAATTTCACATCAGAGCTTGATGCAGATTCTCTAAAAGAGACATTAAGTCATATTTTCAATGTGGATGAGACAAAAGAGGCTTTTGATGATAAATAACAATATCCTAAAGATTATAAGTGTAATAATTGCCGTCATTGTTTGGTTTATCGTTGCTACATCCGAGCAGCAGGAGGTAAGCTTTTACGTACCGATTAAGTTTAAAAATGAAGGTGAAGGATTAAAGGCATTCACGGATACAAATCTGATTTCTGTCCTGGTCAAAGGTCCAAAGATATCGATGAAGAACTTTACTTTTAATGATATAAAAATAGAGGTAGATCTTTCAAATTTTCAGAGTGGGGAATATCTTTACCGCATTAAACCTACAGATGTAATGCTTCCATCTGGCATTCACCTTATAAGGGTGGAACCACAGGATATAAAGATTATAATAGATAAATTAGGGAAGAAGACAGTAAAGGTATTACCTACATTTATAGGTGAACTGAAGGATGGTTATAAAATCTCCTCGGTGACAATTACGCCAAGCCATGTTACAGTTTATGGCACAAGTAAGAAGATTAAAGCATTAGAGAGTGTAGAAACATTGCCCATCAATATTTCAGGTGTTG
>PNIN01000040.1 GCA_002878065.1 Calditerrivibrio nitroreducens | reverse complement strand
CCAAAGCTGAAAAAACAATAGCCCCAATCCAAACAAAAAAAATATTGCAATTTTAAGTAAATTAATTTAATATATTTTAAACTTTATATTAGGGAGATCGTTTGGAAATGGATAAAAAAGAACAGTCTGTAGCAGTGCAATATGTACAGTATGTACCAAACCAGCCATACCAGGAAGATGAAATTGATCTAAAAGATCTGATAAAAACCATAATGAAACGTAAATATTTTATAATTACATTTACCATGATCATAACTCTTCTGGCAGCTATATATGCCTTTTTGAAAACACCTATTTATGAAATAAATTCTAATTTAAAGGTGGGGTATATCATTAATAGTAATTCAATCGAACCAAAAACAATGATAGAATATATAAAGGGGAATTTTGATAATTCTAAAAATGAAAATAAAAAATTTCCACAGGTGGATGCTGATATAATCAAGCAAACAAATGATCTTATCAATATAAAGATACGTGCCTTTTCTAATAATGAAGCGTTAGCATATCTCGATAAAATTCTTGATTACATACATAAGGAAGAGGATAAAAAAATCAGTTTTTATAAAGAAAATATTAAATCCCAAATAAAATTACTGGAAATTCAAATAACCGAAATAGAACAACAGATAAATGCTCTTGAAAATCAACTCAAAACCACAAAAAATCCCTTACTTTTTCAAATATTACTCTCACATACAAAAGACTATCAAATTAAGATCTTAGAGAATAAACTAAAAATTACAGATCTAAATTTTCAGCTATCACCGCTTAGAATTACTAAAACAGATACTATCGGAAAAGTATTGACTTACAAAAATCCTAAAAAGCCAAACAAAATACTAATAATTACCGTAGCCTTTGTCACGGGCATCTTTCTATCAATATTTATAATATTTTTTATCGATTTTGCTAAAAATTTTAAAGAAGAATAACAGGGAACCGGTTTCTGTCCAATCTTCAAGGTTCAATGTTAGCATTAAGCGTTGAGCATTAAGCGTTAAAAAAAGTTCTACGTTCAATGTTCTAACGTTTTAATGTTTCTAGTTCAAATGGTGATATTAATCTAATATCGTTCATCTCTGATTTATTACTGCTGAGATTTACTAAATCTTTTTTTTACATATAAATCAAAAATAGATGATAAAACATCTTTTTTTCACTACCTTTAGTAAGAAAGACTTCTGGATATCCGCCGTATATCAGAAAACTATAGTGCTTATTTTTTCATAGTTTGAATAAATATCAAAATCCAAAATATAGTTTTTCAGGTAGTTTGAGAATTTTTGCCGTTTTTACCGATTTTTGCCCGTTTTTAACACTTAGTTTGAGAATTTTTTTAGACGTTTAAAAATCAAAAATCATTTAAAATCAATTATTTAGCGATGTCTATTGGTTACAACCTTTTTAAAGTGGTTATAACCTTATCTCCGACAAAATTCCAATAAAAATTTTAACATTAAATTAACAAACCTAACTTTACCGATCACTGTAATTCTTCTCAATCCACTTCAAATACTCCCCAGACCTTATATTTTCCACCCACTTTTTATTGTCTATATACCATCTTACTGTCCTGCGGAGACCTTCTTCAAATGAGACTGATTGCTTCCAGCCAAGTGCCTGCTTTATTTTTGTGCAATCTATGGCATACCTTCTATCATGGCCGGGTCGATCTTTTACAAATGTAATGAGATCTTTTAACTTTTCCTGTGGTTTACCTGTTTCCTCCGATACCATCCAAATCAGATACTCAAGTAGTCTTATATTCTCCCACTCATTTTCTCCACCAATATTATACTTTTCACCTATTTTACCAAATCTAATTACCTGCCACACAGCTATATTGTGATCCTCCACGTATAGCCAGTCTCTGATATTTTTACCATCACCATATACAGGTAAAGGCTTATCCTCAAGCATGTTTAATATCATAATTGGGATAAATTTCTCTGGGAATTGATATGGACCGTAATTATTTGAACAGTTTGTCAAAGTAACAGGTAATCCGTAGGTGTGATGGTATGCCATCACCAAATGGTCGCTACCTGCTTTGCTGGCTGAATATGGGGATCTGGGATCATAAGGGGTATTTTCCGTAAAATATCCTGTATCTCCAAGGCTTCCGTAGACCTCATCTGTAGAAATATGATGGAATAATACTGGGGCATCAGACAATCTACCATAAATCTCTTGCCAGTAATTTTTCGCCACATCGAGCAGTGTATAAGTACCAAGAACATTTGTGGTGATAAATGCCTCCGGCCCAAGAATTGATCTATCCACATGGCTTTCCGCCGCAAAATGAATCACACAGTCAAGATTATACTTTTTGAAAATATGTTCTATAGCAGGCCTATCCCTGATGTCAGCCTTCACAAATCGGTATCTGGGACTTGAACCACTACCGAACCTTTCTTCTACATCTATCAAGCTTCCCAAATTACCTGCATATGTTAGTAAATCTACGTTTATTACAACACCTTTAAAACCAGATTCTTCTGACAAAAGGTATCTAATCATATTAGATCCTATAAAACCAGCACCACCAGTAATAAGAATTGTATTGAAATTTCTCATAACTTTAGCTCCTGTATCTTTGGGATATACCACTGATAAAATTTCTTAAGCTATCTTTCCAGAAGGGTACCTCCACACCTATCTTCTTAATTTTCTCTTTTGATAAAACTGAATACTTAGGTCGCTTTACCTTTGTGGGGTAATCTTCAGTTTTAATTGGCTTTATATTGCAATTCTCTTTTAAAATCTCATACTCCCTACCAAGTCTGTAAATCTCAAGGGCAAAATCATACCAGGAAATCTCCCCTTCATTTGAATAATGGTAAATACCTATAGGCTGTTTATCTTTCGACAAATTTATCATTTGTAAAATAGCAATTGCAAGATCGTATGTCCAGGTAGGACTTCCAAATTGGTCAGAAACTACAGAGATTTCTTTTCTTTCATTCATCAACTTTAACATTGTATAGACAAAATTATTACCAAACTCCCCATATAGCCATGAAGTGCGAATAATAATACTTTCAGGAAATATTGATAAAAGGCGCTTTTCCCCCTCAAGCTTTGTCCTACCATAAATAGAAATAGGAGAAGTGGGATCATCTTCCAGATATGGGCGGGGCTTACCATTTTCTATTATCGATTCTCCCGAAAAAACATAATCTGTGGAGATATGAATGACAGTGGCACCTATCTGCTTTCCAACCTTACCAATATTTTCAACACCTTCTACATTGATAGCAGTACATAATTCTACTTCATCTTCTGCTTTGTCCACTGCTGTGTAGGCGGCACAGTTTACAATGAATTTAATTGTTCTATTTCTTGCAAATTGAAATAGAGTTTCATGGTCAGTAATAGAAATCTCTTTATCCGTAGCAATAAAAGGTACCGAAATCGATTTAAACATCTCCGAAAGCTCTGTACCTAGCATCCCTCTGGCACCGATAATCCATATCACAACATATCCCCCTGAATCTCTTTTAAATACGGTAGTTGCATATCCTTTTGAGATATAATGTATTCGACACCAAGATCAGGCCAATTTATATTAATCATCGGATCGTCCCAGCGAATACCACCATCTGATTGGGCATTATATTCTGCGGTACATTTATATTCAAGCTCTGTATCATCCTTAAGAGCAAGAAAACCGTGGGCAAATCCTGCAGGAATCCATAACATGAGATTATTTTCTCCAGATAACTCCAAAGCATACCATTTCCCAAAGGTAGAAGATCCTTTCCGTAGGTCTACGGCAACATCCCAGGCAGCTCCCCGCGTAACCCGCACTAGCTTCCCCTGAGCATGAGGCTGTTTTTGAAAATGCAGGCCTCTTATGGTCCCTTTTTTTGATTTTGAATGATTATCCTGAACAAATCGATCTAAAATGCCTAGTGACTTGAAATCGCTTTCTTTATAAGTTTCCATAAAAAAGCCCCTATCATCTCTAAAAATCTGGGGCTTAATCACTAAAAGCCCATCAATTGGAGAGTCAATTACTGTAAAAGGCATCTTATTCCCCATCAGCTATAAAACGAAGGTATGCACCATAATCTGTTTTAATACCATTTGCAAGTTCAAGCAATTGAAACTTATTTATCCATCTATTCCTATAAGCTATCTCTTCGATGCAGGCAACGTACAACCCCTGTCTTTTTTGAATGGCCTCCACAAAATTGGCTGCATCAAGTAGTCCATCATAAGTACCGGTATCAAACCAAGCCATCCCTCTTCCAAGAATCTCCACGTTCAGCGCACCCATCTTTAAATACTCATTGTTTACTGCAGTTATCTCAAGCTCCCCTCTATCGGAAGGTTTTATATTTTTTGATATATCCACAACTCTATTGTCATAAAAATATAGTCCCGGAACGGCATAGTGGGATTTCGGATTTTGTGGCTTTTCTTCAATAGAAATGGCTTTGCCGGAAGCATCAAACTCCACAACACCGTAAGATTTTGGATCTTTTACCCAGTAACCAAAAATAGTGGCTGATGAGCTACTTAATACAGCTTTTTGTAATATATCCGTAAAATGCTGACCGTAGAAAATATTATCACCTAATACCATTGCCACCCTATCTTTACCTATAAAATCTTCACCTACAATAAACGCATCCGCAAGCCCTCTGGGTGTTTCCTGAATAGCATATTCAAACCTCATCCCCAGCCAATGACCATCTCCCAAAAGCTCTTTGAATACGTTTATATCTCTTGGTGTAGAGATAATAAGGACCTCCCTGATACCTGCAAGCATCAAAACTGATAAGGGGTAATAAATCATAGGCTTATCATAAACCGGAAGAATCTGCTTTGATATCGCTTTAGTGATTGGATAAAGTCTAGTGCCTGAACCACCTGCCAAAATTATACCTTTCATAAAGCCTCCTAGTAAAAAAGTGTTAAGAAAAGTTCAATGTTATATGTTAAATGGTTGTTTTTTTAACTTTTAACTTTTAACTTATAAATTAGACATTGAACTGTTTCCAAGCTACCGCCCAAGGAACTAAATCCCCAATCTAAAAAACGCAACAGATTTTAAATTCATCAAAAAAACTCAATATCACTTAATGGTATATTATAAACTACAAAAAAATTTCTTTCAATCTATTTTTTAAATGACAAGTTTAAGAATTAAATGAATTCTTCCGTTAATTCCCCCTGTAAAAATCGTCGTCTATCCTCACTATATCATCTTCACCTGTATACTCACCCACCTGAGCTTCTATAAGCACCACAGGTATTTTTCCGGGATTGCCAAGTCTATGCAAATCGCCCATTTTTATATAGGTACTCTCATTGGGTCTCACTAAGTATACTTTATCCCCCACCTGAACCTCAGCGGTACCACTCACAACTATCCAGTGTTCATTTCTGTGGAAATGTTTTTGAAGGGAAAGTCTTTTACCAGGTTTCACCACAATTCTTTTTATTTTGTAATTTTTTTCATCGATGAGCACTTCGTAAGTACCCCACGGGCGGTGGACCTTTGAGTGAGTAGTAAGTAGAGAGTTGTTAGTAGTTTTGAGTTGATTTACTATATCTTTTACTTTTTGGGTTTGGCCTTTTTTGGCTATCAATAGAGCATCATTTGTATCTATAACAATAAAATCTCTTAATCCTATGGTGGATATAACTTTTTTGTCATTATCAGAGTATAAAAAGTTTTCCTCCCCATCAATCTCCACAATCTTTTCCCTATCTGTCTTAACTTCTTTAATTAAACTATCGAAACTTCCCACATCATTCCATTCAAATTCGGATAGTACTACCTTGATATTTTTACTTTTCTCCATCACGGCATAATCTACACTTATATCAGGTATCTTCTCCATAAAGATATCCACAATCCTTTTTTGATTTCCGTTGATTTTTTTAGAATTTTCAAAAGCTTTCTTGGATGATTCGTATACTTCAGGGGCATGAGTTTTCAATTCTTCCAGATACACTCCTGCTTTGAACATAAACATACCGCTATTCCACAAAAATAATGTTGAATGCTGAGTGTTGAATGTTGAATTTTTTTCTAAATACTTAATGGCTGTATCTAAATCTGGTTTTTCGTGAAATAATTCCACATTCAAAATTCCTAATTCAACATTTATTTCGGGCTTTGCTTGAATATAACCGTACCCTGTATTTGGACTATCTGGGGTGATGCCAAATGTCACGAGATAGCCCTCTTTCGCCAGATCCCTACCTTTATTTATAGCTTCTATATATTTACTTTCATTTTTTATTAGATGGTCGCTCGGCGTAACAAAAAGAATCTCATTCTCATCACTATCAAATGCACCAAAAGCTATTGCACCTGCTGTATTTCTACCGAAAGGCTCTAAAATAAATGACAGATTTTGCGAGTTTAATAATGAATTTTCTTCCATCTGATCGATGGCTAAAAAATATTGATCCTCATTTGAAATAATAATAAAACTGCTGCAAAATTTTAAGTTTCTCTCAACGGTCAATTGAAAAAGAGACTTGCCGTCAAACAACTTCAAATACTGTTTTGGTAATAATCTTCTACTGAGAGGCCATAATCTTGTGCCGCTACCACCGCTTAAAATCAGATTCTTCATTAAAATCTCCTTTTTAAAATCTATAAACGATACGAAAAGAATAATATATATTTTGAAGATGTCAAGGAATTTTGATTTTTGAATGTAAAATTTTGAATGTTGGATTTTGAATTATGGATGATGAATTGTGGAACTGCTGTGTCAAAAATAAAATATTGTTAATAAAGAAATATATAAAGAAGTATCCCTTTTAAAACAAAAAATCCTTTACTTTACACGATTAATATGTTATAAATATTGTCTGTGTCCCCGTAGCTCAGCAGGATAGAGCAACAGATTCCTAATCTGTAGGTCGCACGTTCGAATCGTGTCGGGGACGCTTTTTTTATTTATAGAAATTCTTAAAAATAAAAATTCAACGGCGGAACCTCTTTTAAAATACCCAATTCTTTTGCATATCTATAATAAAGCAACAAACCTTTTATATGCTTATCCGTCAGGTTATAATCAATCGTCTCCCAATAATCAATTATCTGATACGAAGTCAACCCTTCAAACATATACCTGTCTATCAAAATGGAGAGATTATCTTTAGATCTATATTTTACGTCTATCAATACCTTAATAAACTCTTCCGCCTCCTGAACCTTCCCCCTGTTCAAAAGCCATAGTGCATACACAAAGGGATAACCTGTATTTTCATACCATATTTTACCAAGATCGAAAATATGAGGAAATTTGCCGTTGTAATAGTTGAATAAAGCCCTATCACCAATATAAAGGGATGCATCCGCACCATCCTCTTCATTTAAAAACTCCACTTCAACACCCCAGAATTTTTTCAGTATAATCTTGAGCAAAATAACACTTGTCCCAGATTCGTCGGTGAGATAGATTTTGGCTCCATTTAATTCATCTTTAGGAAGATGGGAAAAGAGAACAACGCTTTTTACGTAATTGATGGAACTTATAGATATCTCAGGAATAATCAGAAACCTATCCGGATACCTTGCATAGACAATACTACTCAACGCAGATGTATCTATCACTCCTTCGATCATCATCCTGTTAAGATAAGACGGAACTCCTCTTATAAAATTGAATTCTGGCAGTTTCAACTGCTTTAGATGATAGAAAATGGGATAAACATTTGCATACTGAATTTCACCTATATTCAACATTTTACACCACCAAAAACTTAATCCCTATAACCACAAGCACCACAGCTCCAAAAAACTCAGCGTATTTACCTGTAAAATGTCTACTAATTTTACCAAAATATACTCCCATCAATGTCCCAATAGCACACACAATACCTATAATCAATGAAGGAAAGATTATACTACCTTTGTAAAGGGCAAGCGAAACACCCACCCCCAATGCATCCATACTTGTGGCAACAGAAAGCACAACAAGAGACCAGCCTCTGGTGGGATCATTCAGTGAACATTTTTGTTCCTCATCCTTAAAAGACTCCTTCATCATTCTATAGGCTATGTAAAAAAGTATAAGAGCAGCGATAATATTAATATTTCCAACCCACCTCA
>PNIN01000023.1 GCA_002878065.1 Calditerrivibrio nitroreducens | reverse complement strand
GGGAAACATGTAAAAGAGCCTCTATACCAGGCGCAATCTCCACAAATGCGCCATAATCCATCAGTTTTTTAACTTTTCCTTTGTATACCTTATCGATGGTGAGTTCCCCAAGAATAGCCTCAATCATGGCTATTGCAGAATCGATTGAATCCTTTGAGCTTGCGAATATATTTACAACTCCACCATCTAAGATATCGATAGATACACCGGTCTCTTCGATGATCGCCTTGATATTTTTCCCTGCAGGTCCAATTATCAGTCCAACCTTTTCGGGATCTACATTGATTGTTACAAATCTTGGAGCGTATGGAGAGAGATCAGATCTTGGAGATGCCAAAGCTTCCTGCATTTTTGAAAGGATATGCAACCTTCCCACTTTAGCAGCGGCAAGAGCTTCCCTCACAAGGTCCATACTGAGTCCTTCAATCTTTATATCCATCTGCAGAGCAGTAATCCCATCTTTTGTTCCGGCAACTTTAAAGTCCATATCACCCAGATGATCTTCAATCCCCATAATATCACTCAGGATAGCATATCTTCCCTTCTCATAAATGAGCCCCATTGCTATACCTGCCACCATATCCTTCACCGGAACACCAGCATCCATGAGGGAAAGACATCCACCACAAACGGTGGCCATTGATGAAGACCCATTTGATTCAAGTATTTCAGATACAACCCTTATTGTATAAGGGAACTCAGACTCATCAGGAATAACAAAGCTCAAAGCCCTTTCCGCAAGAGCACCATGCCCCACTTCACGCCTTCCAGGAGCCCCCATTCTGCCAACCTCTCCCACAGAAAATGGAGGGAAATTATAATGTAGCATAAATCTTTTAGATGAATTACCCTCTATATCATCCACAAGCTGACTATCCATTTTCGTACCAAGAGTGGTGGAAACTAAAGCCTGAGTTTCACCTCTGGTAAAAAGAGCAGAACCATGTGCCCTTGGCAATAATCCCACTTCTATATCGATTGGCCTTATTTCATCGTATCTTCTTCCATCAACCCTGATTTTATTTTCAAGAGTGATTTCCCTAAATATCTTCTTTTCCACCTCGTGATAAGCTTCAGAATATAAAGATTCAACTTCGCTAAATGCTTCGCCTAATTCAGTTTTTAATTTCTCAAAATACTCATCTTTTACTCGATCTATAGCATCATATTTCTCTTTTTTACCTTTTGTCATTACTGCATCGAAGAGGGACTGTTTACAATCGGCATAGACCTTTTCAAGAATGCCCGAAGGCACAGAAAAATCTTTGTAATCTGCTTTTGGTAAGCCCAGTTCTTCCCTCATCTTTTTTTGAACTGCAATTATCTCTCTTATCGCCTGATGTCCTTTTTCAAATGCTTCCACCACTTCTTCTTCCGAAACATTTTTCAGTCCAGCTTCCACCATTACAATAGCATCCTCTGTTCCAGCAAGTACTATGTTCATAACAAGCTGATCAAAAAGATCTGCATCAGGGTTGATTATATATTCCCCATTCAATTTCCCAACTCTAACAGCACCAACAGGTCCATTAAAAGGTATATCTGATATCATAAGAGCAGCACTTGCTGCATTTATGGATAAAACATCAGGTGAATTTTTCTGATCGCTTGATACAACTGTTGCAACAATCTGTACCTCATTTCTGAACCCATCAGGGAAAATGGGTCTCAATGGTCTATCTATTAGTCTTGCAATAAGTGTCTCTTTATCAGAAGGTTTACTTTCACGCTTCAAAAATCCACCGGGAATCTTACCCACTGAATAAAACTTTTCGATATAATTTACCGTAAGAGGGAAAAAATCTATATCTTCTGGGACTTTTTTACTCATAACGGCGGTTACCAAAACTACCGTTTCACCATGTTTTGCCCAGATACTACCATTGGTCTGTTTTGCCTTCCATCCCGTTTCTAAAATTATAGGCTCGGCATTGCTGCCAAGCCTTATTTCGTAAGACTTAATATTTTTCTCCATTATTACTTCCTTATACCAAGTCTTTCGATCAACTGCTGATACCTATTAAAATCCTTTCTTTTTAGATAATCGAGCAGCTTTCTTCTTTTACTTACAAGCATCAAAAGCCCTTTTCTTGAATGGTGATCTTTAACATGGGTTTTGAAATGCTCAGTAAGCTGGTTGATCCTCGTTGTCAAAAGGGCAACCTGTACCTCAGGAGAACCGGTATCCTGATCACTTGTTTTGAACTTCTCAATGAGTTCCTGTTTTAATGCTTTGTCTAATGCCATTACACACCTCCGAATTTTATATTATACAAAATTTTAATTTTTTTTACAAGTATTTTATGATAAAAATCATCATATTTTAAAATTTTCATTTTTGAAGACACGAACATTTTTAAAAGGGATCTCACCTTCAGCCTTTTCGGCAATTGAAAGTACAACCCCTTTCGCATCTGTAACAAAAACCATTTCTGTCAAATTATCTGGAATATACTTATAATTTCCTTTTTTAATCGAAACACCATTTCTCACCATATCCACAAACTGGTCTTTTACAATTACCCTGCTCCAATTTAATACTCTATTTACGGGGATTAAAAAATCGTAATTTTTATTTCTATACATCAACCCTATCTCTTCCACTGTTAAAGCTGTATCGACGTGAAAGAATCCACTTTTGATCCTGATCAATTTATTCATAGTCCCAAAAGTACCCAACATTTCACCTATCTTGTTTATAATACTTCTTACGTAGGTACCTTTTTCCACTTTTAAAGATATAGTAAGATGCGGATAATTATATTCAACAAGTTTTATATCGTATATGATACTCTTACGCATACCGGCATTTTCAATAAGCCCTTTTCTGGCTAATTCATACGCCCTCTTACCTTTAATATTCACTGCAGAAAACGCTGGAATTTCGAGCTCCACCTCCCCCACAAGATCTTTTAGAATATTTTCTATCTCTTCATCGGAAGGTATTCTGACATCACCTCTGGCAACTAAATTTCCAGTGGTATCATAGCTATCAGTCTTAAAGCCTAATACAGCTCCTGCAACATACTCCTTGTCTTCTGCTATAAGATAGGAAGCTAATTTTGTTGCTTCATTGAGACAAACGGGCAATACCCCTTCAGCTATGGGATCAAGTGTTCCGGTATGCCCCACTTTACAACCACCAAGAATATTTGATAACTTGTTGATATTAGAAAAAGATGTTACACCTTTCTCTTTGTAAAGATTTATAAAACCTATCATTAATCCTGCTGTTTAACCTGTTTTAGGAGTTCTTCTATCTTTGATGCATAATCCAATGTATTATCTACAAAAAATGTGAGATTTGGTACCTTTTTGATTTTTATAGATTTTTTTAATTTAGAATATATAAAATTCTTAGCCAAATCGAGCTCCTGACGCAAGATCTCCATATCTGTACCATCGAAGCTTCTTATATAAACTCTTGCTAAACTTAAATCTTTTGTAACCACGACATCAGTAATTATCAACCCATGGATATTGGGGTTTTTCACCTCGTATTGCACAATACGACTGATCTCCTCCTTAAGCAATTCCCCCACCCGTCTATCTCTAAAAGTCTCTTTTTTCATCAAAATATCTCCTGTTGAACATCAACTATAAAAGCATCTCTTGTATTTTCCACAAATTTAATTATCTCCTGTAGCTGGGAATCTATCAGCGCAGAATCATCAGACACAACTGCGATGGCTATCTCAGCACTTTGCCAGAAATCCTTATCCCCCACTTCAGCCACAGAGATATTAAATTTGTTTCTCAGTTTGGTTTTGAGGCTGTTTAAAACACTCCTTTTATCTTTAAGTGTTCTGGCAGCAGGTATATTTATCTTCAAAAGCAAACTACCTATTAACATTACTCAACATCCTTGAGCAACCTCTTTTCTTCCACAACTTCAAATACCTCTAAAATATCACCCTCTTTAATGTCGTTGTAGTTGGCTATACCAAGTCCACACTCATAACCAGCCACAACCTCTTTTACGTCGTCCTGAAAACGCTTCAGAGAGTTTATTTTTCCCGTATAAATAACTATATTATCCCTGATAATCCTAACATTAGAATTTCTAACAATCTTACCTTCCAGCACGTAACACCCGGCCACTTTACCAACTTTGGGAACATTGAATACCTTTCTTATCTCCACTTTGCCAATAATGTTCTCTTTAAGCTCAGGTTTCAGCATACCTTCTATTGCTTTCTGAACCTCTTCTATAGCCTCATAGATAACAGAATAGAGTCGGATATCGATCTTCTCCCTTTCTGCCACAGTCCTTGCTTTTGCATCAGGACGAACGTTAAATCCTATGATAATAGCCTTTGAAGCAAGAGCCAGAAGAACGTCAGATTCATTTATTCCACCAACACCATCATGAATTATTTTTACCTTCACCTCAGAATTGGATAATTTAGTCAGCGAAGATTTCAAAGCCTCAAGCGAACCCTGAACATCGGCTTTTAAGATGATATTCAGATCCTTGATTTCACCCTCTTTTATCTTACTGAATATATCATCCAGAGAAAGTTTCGCCCTTGCCGCCTCATCCTTCTCCCTCTGTTTTTGTAATCGAATTTCCACAATCTGTTTTGCCAATCTTTCATTAGGAAGAACAATAAGCGTTTCACCAGGTTCTGGTACTTCACTAAAACCCATAAGCTCCACAGGGATTGATGGGCCAGCTTCTTTTATACTCCTACCAGCATAGTTATACAATGCCCTGACCTTTCCATAATGAGTCCCAGCCACAAAAATATCACCTACTCTCAAAACACCATCTTTAACAATAAGAGTAACAGACACCCCCTTCTGTTTATCCAACCTGGATTCTATTATTATCCCTTCTGCCGGTTTAACATAATCCCCCTTCAGCTCCAATAATTCAGCCTCCAGAAGCACCCTTTCCAAAAGATCGTCTATGTTTATTCTATTTTTAGCAGAAATCTCCTGAAACTGATACTCTCCACCCCATTCTTCAGGTATTATTCCATATTCTGCCAACTGTGTTTTAACCCTCTCTGGATTTGCATTTGGTTTGTCTATCTTGTTTATGGCAACAACTATCTTTACCCCAGCAGCTTTCGCATGATCAATAGCCTCTTTTGTCTGTGGCATTACACCATCGTCCGCAGCAACCACTAAAATTACGATATCAGTTACATTAGCCCCCCTGGCACGCAAAGTGGTAAAAGCTTCATGACCCGGGGTATCAAGAAATACGATCTTTCCTCTCTCTATATCAACCTCATAGGCTCCAATATGCTGCGTAATTCCTCCAGCTTCCTTTTCTGCAACCTTTGTTTTTCTTATTGCATCCAAAAGGGAGGTTTTTCCATGGTCAACGTGCCCCATAACAGTAACAATAGGTGGTCTAGGTCTTAAATTTTCAGGCTTACTGTCATATTTTGGTAAAAGATCTTCTTCAGAAACCGTTTTTACTTCCACATCAATGCCATAATCCATAGCTATCAATTGCACTGTTTCTGCATCAATGGATTGATTTGCCGTTGCCATTATTCCAATATTCATCAACTTTTTGATTATATCAGGAATACGTATCCCCAATAGCCCTGCTAAATCACTTACAGTAATACTTTCTCCAATAGTTATCTTGTTAGGTTTTGAAGGCTGTTTTACCTCTTTTACAACCTCTTTTTCCTTTTCTCTATCTTTATCTTTTAACTTAGCCTGTTTCTTAGGTTTTTGGTCTATCTCTTCCAGCTCATCAATAGTCGGCTCTGGCTCAATAACTCCTGTTTCTATCTGCAAAAGCTCTAAATCTTCAAGTAGATTCTGTTTTAAATTTTTCTCTTTTTTAGTCGAGCTCTTTTTTACCTTTATCTTTTTTGATTCTATATCTTTCTCTTCAACCACCGGTGATGGAACATCTTCTTCCCACTTCTTCTTTTTGACGATAAGCTCTTTATCTTCTATCAATACATCACTCATCGGAGAGAAGATAGACTTATCCTTCGAAGGTGCCTCTTCTTTTTTAAAATCAGATCTTTTCCCTTTGTCAAAGCCTGGTCTATCCCCCTGAGGTCTTCCTCCCTGTGGTCTATCCCCTTGAGGTCTTCCTCCTGCAGGCCTATCTCTAAATGAGCCGCCGTCCCTCTGCTGTCCTTGATAAGGTGGCCTTCCACTCCTTTGATGATCCCCTTGCCTGGCTTCAGATCTGTTATCCGGTCTATTTTGATATCTTCCCTGATCTTCCCTTTGCTGCCCCTGAGAAGAAGACACATCTTTTCTATCCTGATGGGGTCTTTTTTCCCATGGTTTTTTCCCCTGGTATGGCTTTTTATGATGCTCCTCTTTCTTATGACTTTTTGGTTCTTCAGATTTCTGCTTCACCACCTGAGACTCTTCAGTTTTTATAACAGTCTCTTCTTTTTGAACCAAAACTTCGGCAGAAATCTCTTCGGATTTTTTATCTATTTTCTTTTCATCTTCAGAAGGAGCTTGATCTTCATCTGATTTTTTAATAGTTTCCTGATCCTTTTCTGAAACTTGAACATCTTTTGATTTGCTTTCTAAAATTATATCTGAATTTTTAGAGGCATCTAATTCATCTACGGTATTACCACTTGCTGCATCATCCTTTTTCGTTTCAGCCTTTAGCTTCTCATCTCTTAATTTTTCTCTTTCCTCATCAACTTTCTGAAGACTCTTTTCAAGCTCTAATTTCTTTTTCAGTAGTTCCTCTTTTGTGAGTTTCTTCTTTGCATCATCAACCGCAGACTTTTGATCCTTCACAATCACTTCTGTAACTTTTGAATGGCGTTTCCTTCTATCCATTGCCTGTTTAATCAATTCCTGACGTTTGTCCAATGCAATCCTTTTAACATCAAAACCCGCTGATACAAGTTGTTCTTCTGTAACTTCATCATTCTCGCTTGAAACCGACACACCAACACTATTTAATTTCTCGCTAATTTCATCAAATTTTCCCAGCCCTTTTCGTACAAGTTCTGAAATTCTAAATCGATTCATTAATTACACCTCTAAAAATTTAAATACACCATCTATTAATACTATACATGAAATATTCTGTAAACAATTATTTTTACTCTTCAAGCACTGATGCCAGGTAATCAAGAGCAGCATTTAAAATATTTATAGCATCTTCGTGACTTATATTAAGTATCTCAGATATTCTATCAACATCTGTATCCGCCAGCTTTTCAAGATCTGTAACCCCCGCCGCCACAAGTTTTGAAACCATCTCATCCGTCAACACAGACAAATTGTCCAAGCTGTAGATCATGTAAAATTCTTTCATCTCCTGTTCTTGTTCGATAAGTCGTTGTTTTCTAAGCTCTTTATACTCACTCTCCTTCAATATATCAAGCTTCCAGCCGGTGAGTATTGATGCAAGTTTTACGTTTTGACCCCTCTTACCAATCGCAAGGGATAGTTGATCATCAGGAACTACAACTTCAATAGTGGATTCATCCTCAAAAATATTAGTAAGAAGAACTTCAGCAGGTGATATTGAAGCACAGACAAACTTTACTGGATCTGGAGACCACTGAATTACGTCTATCTTTTCACCTCTTAATTCGTTACTTATGGCATTTATCCTGACACCTTTAAGACCGATACAGGCTCCAACTGGATCTATATTGCTACTGGTGGAATAAACTGCAACTTTTGCCCTATCCCCCGGCTCCCTCGCCACACTTTTCACCTCCACAAGCCCATCAAAAACTTCTGGAATCTCAGATTCAAAAAGCTTCTTCAAAAACTGAGGGTGTGTTCTACTTAAAACAAGATGTGGCCAACCTTTTATCAGCTTTATCTCCAGCAACAAAGCCCTTATATAATCACCCCTTGTATAATAATCGCCGGGGATCATCTCTTTTTTAGGAAGAATGGCCTCTGTTTTACCAATCGAAACAGTTACACCCTCCTTATCAGACTTCAACACTATACCTGTGATAATTTCTCCCACCTTACTTTGAAACTCAGAATACACAATATCCTTTTCTGCATCTCTTAATTTCTCAAACAATCTCGTCTTTACGGTGGTTGCAAGCTGCCTACCAATTTCTTCTATGGTGACAGGCACCATGATTACTTTGCCCAGATAGGCATCCTTATCTATTTTGAGAGCATCCTCAAGCAGTATTTCATGCCATACACTATCAACATCCTCCACAACCTCTTTTGGCACAGATATGTTAAAAATGTTTTTCTCAAGATCGATCTCAACTACAGGCTCACCATATTTACCCAATTTTTTTACAAGTGCTGTATATATAGCATCCCTCAAAGCATTGGAAATTATTTTACGACTGAAACCTTTTTCTCTAACTATCTCATCTGCTACTTTTAAAATCTCTTTAAGCATTGTTCCTCCTAAAAATATCTATATTCTATTCTTTAATTTCAAATTCAAGATTCCCTTTTTTTATATCACTATAATTTACGATAATCTCCTCTTTTTTTACATCCAACAGAATAACTTCACCATCTACACCTTTTATATAGCCGGTGTAGTTCTTTCTTCCGGAAGGATCTTTTTTAAACAACTCAATTTTACATTTTCTCCCAATGTATTTTTTATAATCATCTATATTCCTTAATGGTCTATTCAGACCGGGACTTGAAACCTCAAGATTGTATTTATGAGGAATAAGATCCTCTTTATCCAGCCATTTCGAGATCTCTTTACTGAAATTTGCGCAATCTTCAAGCGTAAGATTCTCCTTATCCAGAAATATCCTTAGTGTATACCCCGAAGGCTCCCTCACAAACTTCACATCGAAAATTTCCACCCCAAATTTCGGAGCTATTTTTTCAGAATATTCTTTAACCCTTTCTACGATATGGATATTTTGACTAAACATCAATCTCACCATCCTTAAGCAAAAAAATAAGTGGGATAATACCCACTTGTTCAAAATATAACACAACGCCAAATAAAAAGCAAGTTTTTTTTAAATTCTAAGCATCATCTTTGTTAAGAAGTTCAAGGTTCAATGATTTAAAGTTTTAACGTTACAACGTTCTAACTTCCCAACTTTTCCCACCCAAAATAAACAATATTATGATCTATTCTACTAAATTCCATTCCTATCAAATAAATCTCATCGTATTTACTCTGATATTTCTCAAAGTACCTCTTCTCTTTTATCTGATTCAACGCCTTATTCTCTGATTCATCAACCACAATTTTAAACTCTATCATTCTTTCTATACCAGTCATGTGGAATTGATGCAAAAAACTGTACAGTATATCCCTTATCTTACCAATATCATTTGTTTGCAATGCCCTGATTAAACCTATCTCTGCCCTACCTTTCAAAGCCGGACTCGGTGTCAGGTAAGTCAAAAAGCATCGTTGAAACTCTTCCTCACATCTAAGTTTGGATAGTTTAATACATATACATTCTCATTACCAATCCATAAAAAAACTTTCATTGTCAGATATCCAGCCTGAAATAGCAAACTTTATGGATAAATATAATCTATATCAAGGTTTGATAACAGTTGCTCCCCCAACTTCTAATTTTTTAACAAACCCGGTTTTATCTACATAGTAATCATCAGACCTGATCTTTGCAAAACTTTGAATACCTAACAGAATGACAGTACCACTGCAGCTACAATTTTGTTTATCGTCGCTTTATATTGAAATATAAAATACTTAGCTAATCAATAATTTATAATTTTAGCAAAACTTTCGAATTTTAGACTTGCCCCACCCACCAGTGCACCGTCAATATTTGGCATACTCATCAGATCTGAGATATTTTCAGGCTTCACGCTTCCACCATAAATTATCCTTACATTATTGGCAATTTTCCTTCCATACCTACTTTTTATAAATTCTCTAATAGATTTATGCATCTCTTCGGCATCAGAAGACTTGGCTGTCTTGCCCGTACCTATCGCCCAGACAGGCTCATAAGCTATAACTATTTTGGACATATCAGCACTACCCACACCAGAAAGTGCCATGCCAAGCTGACTTATCACAAGCTCTTTCTCTATGCCAGCATCCCTCTCCGGAAGTTGCTCCCCAACACAAAGAATAACATTTAAGCCATTCTCGATAGCCTTTTTAACCTTTTTGTTTACAATAATATCGTTATCCCCAAAATACTGTCTCCTCTCCGAATGCCCAATAATAGTCCAATTTATACCAACAGATTTCAACATCTCCGCAGATACCTCTCCAGTATAAGCTCCAGACGATTCGAAATGTATATTTTGGGCTGCGAGAACAACCCTTTTATTTATTTTTTTTAAAGCCCTGCCAAGATCCGATAGATAGAGAAAAGGTGGTGCGATCAAAACATCTATCTTTTTTGTATCAAATTTAAATTCCTTAAAATAACCAACAAAAGAAAGAGCTTCATCAAAAGTTAGATTCATCTTCCAATTTGCAGCAATCAAAGATCTTCTCATTGTTCTACCCCCTTACCATCATTATTGGACATACTAATACTGCCATTTACAATTACCCCTTCTTCTACCTTCAATGCAGGAGTAAAGATTGTACCTTCAACCACTGCTGGTTTGATCAACTCAACAAGAGATTTAGCCTTTATAGTCCCCTTAAAATTACCAGAGATCTTTACAACTGAAGTCTCCACCTCCGCTTCAACGTTTGCACCTTTGGCTATTACCAATGTATCGGAAGAAACTATGTTCCCTTTAAAAAAGCCATCTATCCTCACAATACCATCGAATACGAGAGTACCGGTAAAATTAGTTTTATTGCCCAAAAAAGCATTGATCGTGATTTCTTCATCTTTTTTCTTATCCCTTAACATCTTTCACCCCTAATGATAGCTAATATTGTATTGAGCTCTTCATTACTTTTGTAAACCAACTCTATCTTTCCACCTTTTCTGGAAGGTTTTATCTGAATTTTCGTTTTAAAAATCTCTTCCATCTCTTTTTTAATAGACTCTATAAAAAGATCATTACCTTTATTCTCTTTCAATCGTTTGGGATTGTTGATATTTTTAACCAATTTTTCGACTTCCCTTACCGTCAACCCCTTATCAATTATCTTTTGTAAAATCTGTAGAGCCATTGAAGATTCAAGTCCGATAAGGGACCTTGCATGCCCTTCAGTAATCAGATTCTGTGACAGAGCCTCGATAATTTTGGGATGAAGATTGAGGATTCTTAAACTATTTGCCACTGTACTTCTGTTTTTTCCCACTATTTGAGCAAGCTGCTCCTGCGTATAATCATATTTTTCGATTAAAAGTTTGTAAGCTTTTGCAACCTCAACAGGATTTAGATCCTCCCTCTGGAGATTTTCGATCAAAGCAAGTTCAAGTTTTTCTTTATCGTTATCCACAGACTTAACAATAACTGGAACTTTTTTCAAACCAGCCATTCCAGCCGCCCGCCAGCGTCTCTCACCAGCAATTATCTGATATTTCCCACCAACGTTTGTAACTATGAGGGGCTGAATTATCCCCTTTTCTTTTATAGAGCTTGCAAGTTCTTTAAGTTTTTCTTCCTCAAAAGACAAACGGGGCTGCTCTTTATTGGGAACTATCTCATCTATATCAACCTCAAACACAGATTTAGTATCGGCAGATTTAGGTATGAGGGAATCAAGTCCTCTACCGAGGGGGCTTTTTTTCATCATAGTTTATTCAATATCTCCTTTGCGAGTTCTATGTAGCTTTCGGCACCCTTCGATTTTATGTCATAAGAGATGATAGGCACTCCATAACTCGGAGCCTCACTTAACTTTACATTTCTCGGAATTATTGCTTTAAACATTTTATCCCGAAAATACTCCCTCACCTGTTTATAAACCTCTTTTGAGAGATTATTTCTTGGATCATACATAGTAAGTAATATCCCTTCCAGATCAAGCTTTGGATTAAGTCCATCTTTCACAAGCCTGATTGTATTTAAAAGTTGAGTAAGCCCCTCTAATGCATAGTACTCACATTGGAGGGGAATAAGAACTGTATCTGAAGCGGTAAGGGAGTTTATCGTCAGTAGTCCAAGTGAGGGTGGACAGTCGATTATTACGATATTATATCTGTCTTTTATTGTATCAAGAGGCCTTTTAAGTCTCGTTTCCCTTGATAAAACAGTGACCAGCTCTATCTCAGCAGCAGTAAGATCTATTTTACTGGGAATAAGATGAAGACCATCTATCTTAGTTTCAATCAAAACATCTTCAATTCTGGCGTTGTTTACTATGACATCGTATATACTCTGTTTTAGTTCAGATGGATTAAATCCAAGACCACTGGTGGCATTCGCCTGAGGATCCATGTCCACCAAAAGTACTTTAGCCTCTGCAAATGCAAGGGCAGCTGCTAAATTCACAGCCGTAGTCGTTTTACCAACACCACCTTTCTGATTTGCCACAACCATCACTTTACTCATAATCCCCAGTTTATTAAATTGTCGCCCAAAAATCAAGATTTTATTTTATTGCATCACCCAATTCTTTGTACCACTGAAAAATAAAATATTTTGCGTAACTTCCGATGTAAAAATCGCCCCCATACATTTCATTCTAAGGGGCAAAATCCTGAAGACCCTTTTTTTTAATGAAATCCTTGCTACTGATTATGATAACAACTTCAAATGTTTAATCCCTCTCAATAACAAGATTATAAGCCCTGTTCCTCTTTACCCCAAAAGCCTTTAATATCTTTATTATATCCTGTTTTGAAAAACCTTCCTCCTTTAACTTAAAAATAAAATCTAACAGTTCTGCATCCTTTTTTTCCACATGTTTTACAATATTATTATTAACAACAATAATAAACTCGCCCTTTTCAACAATATCTTTTAAGCTACTTTCATCCTCAACAAAATATAATGTTTCATATACTTTTGAAAGCTCTCTCACAACAGCAAAGGGTGATTCAAAAACCAACAGAAGTTCTCTTAATGTATCCTTAATGCGGTGGGGCGCTTCATAAAAAACAATGCTGGCAAATACATTATCTCTAAGATAAATTAAAAAATCTCTTCTTTCTTTATTTTTGGAAGGCAAAAATCCGCAGAAATATATCCTCTCAGTAGGGAAACCTGACCTCACCACCGCAGGCACAAATGCAGTTGCTCCCGGGAGTACCTCCACAGGTATTCTTATTTCATTCATCTTTCTAACCACAATGTTCCCAGGATCGGATATACAGGGGGTACCTGCATCACTTACCAGAGCAACAGTCTCACCTGACAAAACATGTTGTATTATATCCTCAGAAGCTTTCAACTCATTATCTTTATGATAAGATATCAGCTTTTTTTTGATATTAAAATTGTTTAATAACGCCAATGTGTTCCTTGTGTCTTCCGAAAATATCACATCAACATTTTTTAAAACATCAAGTGCACGTAATGTTATGTCACCAAGGTTCCCTATTGGGGTTGGAACTATATATAGTTTACCCATTAATAGCTAACAGAAAATCTCATATATTTCCAAAAGTCTCCTCTATGTATCTTTCGGCGGCTTTGGCGGCCATAGCTCCATCAGATACAGCAGTCACAACCTGCCTCAACTCTTTTGTCCTCACATCCCCTGCAACGAAGATACCAGCGATATTCGTTTTGGTGGACTCATTTGCAATTATAAAACCAGACTCATCCATTTCAAGTAAACCTTTAAAATGCTCTGTATCAGCGAGCCATCCTATAAAAACAAAGATACCATCTATTACCAGATCAAATTCTTTACCAGTAAGTTTATCCTGAATGGTAAGTGATTCAACTTTATTCTCACCATTTACTTTTATCAATTGTGCATTCCATACAATTTCTATCTTTGGATTGTTGAAAACTCTATCCTGGAGTATTTTTGCTGCTCTAAACTTATCTCTCCTATGAACTATATAAACCTTGTCTGCAAATCTTGTGAGGTAATGGGCTTCTTCCACTGCAGAATCACCACCACCAATGACCGCAACTGTTTTACCTCTGTAAAAAGCACCATCACAGGTAGCGCAAAAAGATATCCCTCTACCTAAAAATTTAGATTCCCCGGGAATATTTAAATTCTTAGGTTTTGCCCCCGCAGCTATTATCATTGACTTTGTTTTTATTTTTAGATCGCTATGCTTAAGCTGTATCAACTTATAATCCCCATCAAATTCTACGCCGCAACATTCACCATTTTTAACCTGTACCCCAAAATGAAGTGCATGTTTATACATCTGCTCTGTCAAATCTCCACCTGAAATACCATCAGGAAAACCTGGATAGTTTTCGATGATCTCGGTGATAGCCACCTGTCCACCAGGATAATTTTTCTCAAGAATAAGTGTTTTAAGATTGTCTCTTGCTGCATATATTCCTGCGGTTAAACCTGCAGGGCCACCGCCAATTATAACAACGTCGTAAATATCATGCAAATCATCATAATTAAAAAAGTTTTCCATATCTCCTCCTTTTATTGTTCTACCATATTTTAGACTCTATCTTTCCACCATATTTTGCTATTAATATATCTATCAATATTTTATCAAATATTTTCATAGGTATAACATTCGTATTTACTTTTTCTTCAAAAAGCTTTTTACCCAGATCAATCTCTTCGTTTAAGATATCAAAAATATTATCATTTTTTATACCTTCTTCCACCTTAGACTGATTGTATAACACAATATCAGTAATTATAGTCCTTGCCAATCTTTTTGCCTTCTCCATATCATCTATCTTAGTCATATCTCACCTCTATATTTAAGGCTTATGTCAACACTCCTTGCCTGATGGGTCAATGCCCCCACAGAAATATAATCTATTGGGAGATCCTTATACTTATCAACATTGTTAATCGTAACACCACCTGAAACCTCTATTTTACTCTTACCCCCAATTATATCAGCAGCTGCAGATATCATTTCAATATCAAAATTATCAAGCATAATTATATCAACACCAGCTTCCACAGCTTCTTTTACTTCAATAAGATTTCTTGTTTCCACCTCTATTTTTACAGTAATGGGGATATTTCTTCTCACAATCTCCACCGCTTTTCTGATACCACCCACAGCATCTATGTGATTGTCCTTGAGCATAACGCCATCAAACAACCCAAATCTGTGATTGTATCCACCCCCAGTTTTTACAGAGTATTTTTCCAGGATTCTATGCCCCGGAAGAGTCTTTCTTGTATCAAGAATCTTTATATTGCTATATTTTAACTTTTCAACAAAATTGTAAGTGTTGGTGGCAATGCCAGACATCCGTTGTAGAAAATTCAAAGCTATTCTTTCACCCTTTAAAATCGATGCAACATCCCCCTTAACAGAACCTATTACATCACTTTTTGGAACCATATCACCATCTTTACGGAAAAAGTGGACATCAAGATCAGAATCGATTAATTCAAATACTCTTCGCACAACATCGATTCCACAAAGGATAAACTCCTCTTTTGCCAAAAACTCAAAAGTTCCCTTTCCAAGATATGACTTTATGGAATCTGTGGATAGATCACCTTTACCAATATCCTCGTCGATGGCCAGATTTATCAATCTATCTATTAACGAAATATACATCAGATTCCCTTGAATCTCTTAATAGACTCATTGACCTTTTCCAACCTGGCAACTATATCTGCCAATTTTTCCCTATCTTTTGTGATAATATCCTCCCTTGCCTTACTCAAATACCCTTCGTTGTTCAACTTCCCGTTATAGATATTAAAATCTTTTTCCAGAGACTGTTTCTCCTTTTCAAGCTTTTTAATTTCAGCCTCTATATCCACAAGCCCCTCGAGAGGTACATATACAGTAAAATCTCTCGATACATTAACGGCAGAATTCTTTATATTCTCTTTGGTTTCTTCAATGCTGTCAGTTTTCGCAATGGTAGAAATAAGGTTTAAGTTACCAGAAATCAATTGTAAAACTTCTTTGTCATCTGTCTTGTAGAAAACTTTTATCTTCACTGCTGGAGAGATATTGTATTCCCCTCTGATGGTTCTCACAAGAGATATAAAATCTATAATCCTTTCAACGTCTCTTCTATCAGCTTCATAATCAGGTAGACCTTTTGGATAATTTTCAAGCATTATACTCTCTTTTTCACCTATTAGTTTGTAGATATACTCCGTCACAAATGGCATAAAAGGATGAAGGATAATAAGAGATTTCTTCAAAACGTATACCGCCGTATCAAGGGCTTCATCTTTATTCTCATTTTTAAAAATACGTATCTTTATAAACTCAATGTACCAATCGCAAAAATTAAGCCAGAAGAAATGATAGATCTTGAGGGCTGCTTCATTAAAATTATAGCTTTCTATAGCCTTCGCCACATCATCAGCAGTATCTTTAAGCATAGAAAGGATCCATTTATCCTCTTTGTTTAATCTTTCTAATACTGGATCCTTAGGTTTGTATTCTCCCAAATTCATCAAAATAAATCTTGATGCGTTCCATATCTTATTGACAAAATTTCGGTACCCTTCAATTCTGTCCTCAGAAAGCTTTATATCCCTCCCCTGAGCAGCAAGGGAAGCAAGCGTGAATCTAAAGGAATCAGCGCCATATTTATCGATTATTACGAGGGGATCTATAACGTTACCTTTGGACTTACTCATCTTCTGACCATATTGATCCCTCACAAGAGCATGGATGTAAACATGTTTAAACGGCTCTTTTTTCATAAACTTCTGCCCCATCATTATCATACGGGCAACCCAAAAGAAAAGGATGTCAAAACCTGTCACAAGACAGCTTGTGGGATAAAACTTTTCTATTGTTTTATTCTTTTCCGGCCAACCCATAGTTGAAAAGGGCCACAGAGCCGATGAAAACCATGTATCAAGGACGTCATTATCCTGAATTATATTTTTTGAGCCGCATTTTTCGCAACTGTCAGGATCTTCAATTTCAACCGTAAGATGCCCACATTCATTACAATACCAGACAGGTATTCTATGCCCCCACCAGATCTGTCTTGAAATACACCAATCTCTGATGTTGTACATCCATTCATAGTAAGTTTTTTCCCAGTTTTGGGGAAATATCTTTATACTACCATTTTCCACAGCCTTTATGGCCTCTTCCGCCAACGGTTTTATCTTTACAAACCACTGCATAGATATCCGTGGTTCCACAACAGTTTTACATCTATAGCATCCACCCACTTTATGGATATGCTTATGAATATTTTCAAGCAAGCCAAGATTCTTAAGCTCCTCAACAATTAATTTCCTTGCTTCAAATCTATCAAGCCCATTGTACTTTCCACCATTTTCATTTATAATTCCATTTTCGTCGAAAATATTTATCTCAGGTAAATTATGTTTTTTACCAAGCAGAAAATCATTTGGATCATGGGCAGGAGTAACCTTGAGGGCACCGGTACCAAAATCCATACTCACATACTCATCGGCAATAATAGGAATCTCCCTATTAAGTATCGGTAATATTGCAACCTTACCCACTAAATCTTTATACCTTTCATCATCCGGATGTACAGCTATTGCTGTATCACCAAGCATAGTCTCGGGTCTTGTGGTTCCAATTACAATATATCTATCATCCCCTTTTATGGGATATTTGATCTCATAAATAGCCCCTTCTTTTTCCTCATGCTCCACCTCAAGATCGCTAAGAGCTGTATGGCATCTGGGACACCAATTTACGATATAGTTAGATCTGTAAATCAAACCCTCTTTGTAAAGGGTAACAAACACAATCCTAACTGCCCTGGATAATCCCTCATCCATAGTAAACCTTTCACGATCCCAATCACAGGCGGAACCTAATCTTTTTAACTGTCTGATGATCGTCCCCCCGGACTCCTCTTTCCATTTCCACACCCTTTCAATAAACTTTTCCCTACCAAGATCATGGCGAGTCAAGCCTTCAGTGTGCAGCATCTTTTCCACAACATTCTGAGTTGCTATACCTGCATGATCTGTCCCAGGTATCCACATAGTCTCAAAGCCGATTAATTTATGATACCTTATAAGTATATCCTGCAGAGTATTATTAAGTGCATGCCCCATATGAAGGGAACCTGTCACATTCGGTGGAGGGATAACAATAGAATAAGGAGGTTTCTGGGAATTTTCATCCGCATGAAAATATTTCTTTTCCTCCCATTCTCTGTAAATAGATGATTCAAACTCTTCAGGCGAAATTCTGGTGGGAAGGTTGCTATAATCCATTACATCTCCTTGTACTTATGATAGTTTTTTCTGTTCCTTCGGGTTTATACCCAATTCTTCACTTATCTTTTTGTTTAGATTTTCCACAAAATATTCAAGTATTTTAAGCTTATACTGCAGATAGTTAGACTCCTTATAGTCATCTGACAAATCCGCAGAAATAAGCTCAAGCGTCAACTTCTCCAGCTCCGGAAGGTAAAGAGCCATGTCTTCAAGGCTATCCTTCACAGTATTGAGCTTTTTAATATCAGAATTGTTGTCATTCATAGACATCAACTCCATAATCTATTTTCATCATCGTCATCATCTTCCATATCGCCGTAATCTTCATCAATGAAGATTTTATCAAAAATCTCACCACACACTTTACATTCATAGTGATAGATGATCCACTTCTGGTTGTCCACCATCAATTCTGTTGGATCCAACTCATCCAGATGATCCTCACCACAATATGGGCAAAAACTTGGTTCCATTTCACTCACCTTTCAAATTTATTTTTACAACTCTGTCATCGTTATCAATTTTCTTTAGCTCCACCAGAGTATATTCATCGAGCATATCTTTCAAATTAAATCTATCCGCCCACTCTACAGCAATTGTATAGTTTGTATCAATATAATCAAAAAAACCGATATTTTCAAGTTCATTTAGCGAAGTAAGTCTATAAAGATCAAGATGTATAAAGATATCATCACCATTGAAATATCTATTCATTATCGTAAAAGTGGGACTTGAAATATTTTTAAAACCAAGTAGCTCCCCTAAGATCTTAACAAAGGTAGTTTTGCCTGCACCCAATTCACCAAATAATAGGATCTTTTTGCTTTTAAATAGCTCTAAATGGGATGATATAAAACTTTTCAGCCCATCAATGGATGATATGTTGTAATTCATCGATTATCCCATCGATATCTTTTATTACCTCTGTTGCCGTAATGGTGAGCTCATTTCTGATACTGCTTAATTTTCTACCCGTTTCACCAAAAATATACACACCCAGTAAAGCTGAATCTTTCAAGCTAAACCCCTGAGAAACAAAACCTGTGATAATACCAACTAGACAGTCACCACTACCACCTTTTGCAAGGGCAGGGACACCTCCACTGTAAACATAAATGACCCCATCCGGTAATGCAATTAATGTGGAAGCACTTTTCAATACCAACACTATACCATATTTAACAGAAAATTCTCTTGCCATCTTAATTATATCTTTTTGCAACTCATCCTTTGAAACACCAATTAGCCTTGAAAATTCTCCAATATGTGGCGTAATAATAGATCTGAATTTAAATTTATTTAGATCTGAGATACTTAAATTATTTATCCCATCAGCATCTAAAATAACAGGGGTATCTGTCCTGTCAATCAATTCATTTATAAGCTCTTTTTTCCTATCAGAGGTGCCCATACCAGGTCCAATAGTCAGCACAGTTTTATCTTTAACAAATTCTACAATTTTATCAATCTCTTTGTGTGAAATACAATCAAAATCTTCCACGATGAAATACATAGCTTCAGGTATTGAAGCTGCAAAGCTACTGAAGATCTTCTCCGGTATTATAGAAGTTGTAAGACCTGCCCCTGTCTTAATTGTAGCAATTGTGGCAATGGTAATCGCACCTGATTTCCCCAATGATCCCCCCAGCAAAACCGCATGTCCATATGCACCTTTATGGGTAAATTTTAATCTTTTTGGAATTGAGGGTACAGTCTTTATGTTAAGTTGATATAGATAGGGTTCAACTTTCGGTATAATAAAATCAGGTATAGAGATATCAACAACTATTACCTCCCCACAATAATCCATAGCAGGATAGATACAATGTGGTATTTTAGGCCGACAAAACGTTATTGTCCAATTGGCTTTTACAGCCTCACCAAAAATATTTGGGGAACTTCCACTTAACCCACTGGGGATATCAACAGAAAAAATCTGTCCTTTAGAGTAATTTATTTTTCTTACTATCTCTAAATATCTTCCCTCTATTGATCTATTCAAACCGGTACCAAACAACGCATCGATTATATAATCGAACTTATCTTCATAATCTTCCACTCTATTTAATTTTATTGGATATCTCTTTATTATCTCGTAGTTTATGAGGAGATCTTGACTAAACTTTTCTTCAGACTCCGCAAGAAATATCTCCACATGAAAACCTTTATTATAAAGATGTCTTGCAATGGCGATACCATCCCCTCCATTGTTCCCGGCACCTACTATTACGGCAAAGGAACAACTTTTAGATCCAACTATTTTTTCTATCACATCCGCGGATGCTCTGGCAGCATTCTCCATTAAAACGATGGACGGAACCTTCAACTCATCAATAGTCAATCTATCCGCAAGGGACATCTGATAAGAATCTAATATTTCCATAGGTACCTCTAAAATTCACCTTTTTGTTCTATGTATTCCATGACACCTTTTTTAAGCTCATCACCATTTACTGTTGCTGTACCTATCTTTCCAACAACAATACCCGCAGCAATATTCGATAAAATAGCAGCATCTTTGAGTGGTGCACCAAGGGCAAGTAAAGATGAAACCACAGATATCACAGTATCCCCGGCACCTGTAACGTCAAACACCTCTTTAGCCAGAGCCGGTAGATGCTCAATTTTACCATTTTCAAAGATAGTCATCCCCTTTTCTCCTCTAGTGATGATTAGAGAATCGGAGTTTAGCTTTTTTAAGATATAATTCCCACACTTCACAAGTGACTTGTCATCTTTTATATTTATACCGGTGGCTGCAGAAGCCTCTTTATTATTTGGGGTAAGAGTTGTAACATTTTTATAGTAAAAAAAGTTTTCAATCTTTGGATCCACAGTGACTATTTTGTTATGTTTCTTACAAAGATCCACAACCCTCCTTATCAATCGCCTGGTGATGGCACCTTTGGCATAGTCAGAAATAATAACCCCATCGAAATCTGATAGATGTTTTTCGAAATAATCCACCACTAATAACTCTTTTTTATCAGAGAGATTATGGGATACCTCTTTATCCACCCTGACCACCTGTTGACTACCAGCAATAATCCTCGTTTTAACTGTGGTCGGCCTACCATCTTTTATTAGAAATGTTTTAATACCTCTATCATTAAGATATTTTTCTAGGAAACTGCCCTCTTGATCATTGCCAACCAGACCTATCAATGTCGTAGAAACCCCCAGTTCCTTTAAATTTAAAGAAACGTTGGCCGCCCCACCAGGAACTCTTTTTTCATTTGTAATATTCACCACAGGTACAGGGGCCTCCGGAGAAATCCTATTCACCTTTCCATAAAGAAATACATCGAGCATTACATCCCCGATGACAAATATTTTAACACCTTTTAAACGATCTATAAGATCAAAAACATTTTCCCTCATTATTATAATCCATCCGTAGACTCTACTTTTTTCGCCTCGTCAATCAACATTATTGGAATGTCATCCCGTATTTCATATACTAATTTACATTTATCACATATTAAAGCATCTTCATTCTTGGACAACCTTATATCCCCCTTACATTTGGGACAGGCAAGAATATCCAATAATTCCTTTTTAATAGCCATATCTCACCTCTTTTAATACTTGCTTTTCATAGTAATTTAGAATAAACTTTCAATAAATACAAGAAAAATTTAGTAGGCAGTTATGTTTATATATACCTTAAATCAGTATTTCAAAGAAAAATTTGGAGAAAAAGTTTATAAAATCTCAATTGATGCGGGACTTACATGTCCCAATAGAGATGGCACAAAAGGTGAAGGAGGATGTATATATTGTGATAATTCATCATTTGTATTTACCGATGGATCTTCCATCAAAGATCAAATATCAAAAGGTATTGAAAGGCTGACCAAAAAAGGGGTTAACCGTTTTATAGTATACTTTCAATCTTACTCGAATACCTACTGCAACGATGAATATTTCGTTGATATGATAAAAGAGTCATTGATAGATGATAGAATTGTAGGAATCTTTATAGGTACCAGACCTGATGTCATAAATGAAAAAAAACTTCAGTTTTTATCACAGCTTACCAATAGATATGATATCTTCATGGAGTATGGACTGCAGTCCTCCCACGACAAAACCCTTAAGTTTATAAATAGAGGTCATTCGGTGGAAGATTTTGAAAAAGCGGTTTTATTGACAAAAAGCTTTGGAATAAAAATAACCACACACCTGATACTTGGCCTACCATATGAAACAAAATCTGAAATGATATATAGTGTAAAATATTTAGCCGGATTAGGAGTGGATGCCGTAAAATTTCATCACCTGCACATAGTAAAAGGTACAAAGCTTGCCGAACTATATTTAAAAAACCAATTAGAAGGTTTTAAACTCCTTACAGAGGATGAATATATAGAACTTTTAGCCGATGGTATATCCTATTTAAAAAAAGATACCATAATTGCAAGATTGGTCGGGGATGCTCCAAAGGAGTTGTTGATTGCTCCGGATTGGCCTAAAAACAAATCCGACTTCACAAACAAGTTTTACACTTACTTAAAAAAACACAATATCTTTCAAGGAAAACAGTATTCATGAAAATTACCATTCTGATAATTGAATATATCTTCCAGATTGTTGCACTTTTTTTAATACTGATGATTCTATCCGGCAGAAGGGACGCAAGGGCCACTTTCTCATGGATACTAACATTGATCTTTCTGCCTGTTTTTGGTGTAATATTTTATGTTCTTATCGGCAATCCACGACTTAAAAGATTGATCAACGTCAAACTAAAGAAATCTTTTCTCATAAAAAGAGAAAATTACGACTACTCCAAACTTACCAACAATGACTTTTGTAATAAAGTCTGTACCATCACGAAAAAACATCCAGTATCGATAAAATCGATCGAGCTTTTGGGGGGAGCATCAAAATATGTCAGGCTATCACAGGATATCATCGAAGCAAAAAAGATAATACTTCTGGAATATTACATAATAGACCCGGATGAAATGGGTGAATTTTTCATAAATCTTCTCATTCACAAATTAGAGGAAGGGGTAAAAGTGTATATTTTATACGACGGAGTAGGCTCCATGACGTTTCACTATTCGAACCTTCTTAAAAGATTTAAAAAAGCTGGTGGGAATACCGCCGTTTTCCTGCCACTTAGTTTTAAAACATTATCTCTTGTAAACTTCAGAAACCATAGAAAAATTGCCATTATAGATGGAAGAATATGCTACACTGGTGGTGTAAATATCGGTGATGATTATCTTGGTAAACTTGCCGGTAAAGATGAATGGATCGACTGTCATGTGAGACTTACCGGGAATGTAGTGTTTGAATTTGAAAAAATTTTTTGTGAAGACTGGTATTATGCCACCAATCATGACATCTCAAACGATCTAATTTTATATACCGAAAATATTGACACTAATCTCTACACCCACGTCATCCCCTCAGGGGCAGATCAGGATATAAATTATATATACGAATCACTTTTATCAGTTTTTATAAGTGCGAAAAAGAGCATAACAATCATTACCCCTTATTTTGTCCCTGATGAAACGATTGTCAATATACTGCGAAATATTTCAATGCTGGGTATAGAGGTAACTGTGATTGTGCCAGGTAAAAATAATCACCCGATAGTCGGTGCCGCCGGAAGATCATACTACGAAGAATTGGTGGAGGCCGGAGTAAAGATATATGAAACAAAATATATGCTCCATTCGAAACTGATCATTGTTGATAGAAATTTCGTCTCCATAGGAACTGTAAACATGGATAATCGTAGTATGAAACTAAACTTTGAAGTGAGCCTTTTAATATATTCACAGGATTTTGCAGGTCACGTTTTAAACCTTGCATCCGAATATACTTCCATCTCTAAAAAGATAGATAGTGATTATCTAAGAAGAAAGCCCAAATATGAAAAATTGTTTGAAGGGGTTTGTAGAGTATTTTCACCACTTTTATAACTATATGATCAACTCTTTCTGGATAGCAACAACAGACTGGTAAATATCAAAAAGATTCCAATTATATTCATCATCGTAACCCTTTCCCCCAACACAGTTATTCCCAGAATTGATGCGGTTAATGGCTCAGATAGAGATAATGTTGTGGCTTTTGATACAGGCACCAGCATTAACCCCCGTGAAAAGAGAATATACGCCAAAAAAGTGGCAAAGATGCCCAGATGAATCATCAATATGGATCCTCGCAAACTAAGAAGCCAACTCATATCATTCATAAAGAGAACAGGCATCATCAAAATACCACCCCCCATAAAGTAAACCGCCATGACGAAATTTGCATGAAATTTTGTCATGAGCTTTTTAGCACAAAGGGAGTAAACTACATAGGTAAAACCAGCAAGTAACATCAAAAGCACACCTGTAAAATTTATGTGTAAGCTCGATATATCAATGAAAGATAAAAAAATAAGCCCTAAAATAGCAAGGAATGTGGATAAATACCAAATTTTTGCAGGCTTCTCACCAAGGAATAGGTACCCAAGCAATCCCCCCCACATAGGTGAGCTACCGATACCTATCAGAGTCCCCACAGCCACACCTGATATCCTTACACCGTAGAAGAAAGATAACTGATAAAATACCACAGACAAAGTCCCCACTATCAGAAAAAAAAGATCCTCTTTTCTTAAATTCTTTTTAGGATAATCTTTTGTTAAAATAAGCAGGATAGTAAAAAACACCCCTGCAATAATAAGTCTCATAGAGCCCACAGTAGAAGAGGAAACCCCCACAGGTGCAAGACCCTGAGATGTACCTGTCGTCCCCCACAGGACACCGGCCAATATGATCAGTATTGATCCCTTTAATGAAAGATTACTCATAAAAAAGCGTGGTTTTTAAACGCCTATAAATTATTCCTTAACCTGTTTGACAAGTGCTTCAAATTCCTGGGGATTTCTTATGGCAAGCTCAGATAAAGCCTTACGATCCACTTCAATGTTTTTCGCATTTAACAATCCGATAAACTTGCTATAGCTAAGCCCATACTGACGAACCGCAGCATTGATCCTTGTAATCCACAAAGATCTAAAATCCCTCTTTTTGAGTTTTCTGCCTTTATAGGCAAATGCTAAAGCTCTTTCACCATATTCACGAGCGTTTTTATAGACGTTATTTGCTACGCCCCTGAACCCTTTTGTGACTTTTAGCCACTTATTTCTTCTTCTTCTGGTTTTAAAACCACCTTTTGCTCTAGGCACTTCATCCTCCTTTGATTAAACGTATGGTAACAGCTTCCTGATATTGGCGCAATCTGCACCTTCCAGGATGCCAGGGTGGCGCAATGCGCGCTTTCTTTTACTGCTCTTTGAGGTGAGGATGTGCCTCAAAAAGCTTCTTTTGTACTTAATCTTTCCACTGCCTGTAACTTTAAATCTTTTGGCAGCTCCCCTGTGGGTTTTTACTTTTGGCATCTTTCCTCCAAACTGTTAATTTTTAGGTGCTATAACCATCACCTGTTGACGACCCTGCATCTCTGGTTTTTTTTCAACAACGCAGAGATCTTGTAAATCTGCCGTGATTCTATTCAGCAGATCGATTCCATGCTCACCAAACATGGTTTCCCGACCTTTAAATCTAACAACCAATTTAACCTTATCACCATCTTCAAGGAATCTTCTTATATGTTTCAATTTCACATCATAATCATGTTCATCTATATTGGGTCTAAGTTTTAGCTCTTTGGTTTCAATCATGTTTTGCCGCTGCTTCTTACGGGCTTCCTTCTCTTTCTTTACTTTTTCAAATTTAAACTTACCATAGTCCAGAAGCTTACAAACTGGCGGCTTTGCATTTGGAGCTATCTCCACAAGGTCATAACCTCTTTCCTGGGCTATTTTCAGTGCCTCATCAATTGAAACAATCCCAGCCTGCTTGCCATCTTCCAGTATCAAACGCACTTCTGATGCAGTTATCTCCTCGTTGATCCTTTCTTGTTCAAGAACCTTTTCGTTTATAAATCACCTCCAAAGATTTAAGGTCTTAGACCTGTTTAATTCATCTATTACACTAAAATACTCAGAAAAATCAAGATTATTTTTTGTCTCACCATTTCTTAATCTTACGCTCACAAGATTCTTTTCTTTTTCTTGATTACCGACTATAATCATATGCGGCACCTTAAAAAGCTGTGCCTCCCGTATTTTATAACCAATTTTTTCATTTCTCAAATCCAGTTCCACTCTAAAACCTTCAGTCTTTAATCTTCTGTACAACTGCTCACAGTAATCAGCCTGTTCATCAGATATATTCAATATTTTTATCTGTACAGGTGCGAGCCAGAAGGGGAAAGCACCAGCATAATGCTCTATTAAAACACCAAAAAACCTTTCCAGAGATCCCAGTAAAGCCCTATGAACCATATAAGGTCTTTTTTCTTTTCCATCTCTATCCACATATACCATATCAAATCTTTCAGGTAGATTGAAATCAAACTGAATGGTGGTCATCTGCCATTCCCTACCTATGGCATCCTTAACCTTTAAGTCTATTTTTGGTCCGTAAAATGCCCCACCGCCCTCATCTATTTCGTACTCAATCCCCGATTTCTTTATAGACTCCATAAGAGAATCAGTGGCAGCTTTCCACATTGAGTCATCCCCAACGCTTTTCTCCGGTCTTGTGGCAATATACCCTTTGATGGATGTAAACCCAAACGTTTTCCAGATTTCCAGAGAAAATTTAAGAACCTCTTCAATCTCCTCTACGATCTGATCCTGTGCACAGATAATATGGGCATCATCCTGCGTAAAACCTCTAACCCTCAATAATCCGTGTAAAACCCCAGATCTTTCATATCTATACACTGTTCCGAGCTCCGCCCATCTAAGTGGTAGATCCCTGTAAGATCTATTTTTCGACTTGTAAATCATTATGTGAAAGGGGCAATTCATAGGCTTTATATAATAATTCTGCCCTTCTATATCCATTGGGGAATACATATTTTCAGAATAAAAATCCAGATGTCCTGATGTATGCCAGAGGTTAGACTTACCTATATGAGGTGTGTAAAGCAGGTCATATCCATTTTTAAAATGCTCCTTACGCCAAAACTCTTCAATGGTGGCCCTCACTTTTGCCCCTTTAGGCATCCAGCATATAAGACCGGAACCTATTTCATCAAATGTACCAAATAGCTCCAACTCTTTACCCAATCTTCTGTGGTCTCTCTTTTTTGCCTCTTCCAGTCTATTCAGGTATTCATCTAGCTCACTTTTCTTAAACCATGCAGTGCCATAAATTCTTTGAAGCATTTTATTTTTCTCATCCCCTCGCCAGTAAGCACCCGCAACACTTAAAAGCTTAAAATGCTTTATGAAACCTGTAGATGGAAGATGAGGCCCCCTGCAGAGATCCACAAATTCCCCCTGGGAATATATAGATACAACCTCTTCTCCAAGGTCGTTTATTATCTCCACCTTGTATGTTTCATCCATTTCGGAAAAAAGCTTAATAGCATCTTCCTTTTTAAGCTCTTTTCTAATTATAGGTAAATCCTGCCTTGCAATATCCGCCATCACCTGCTCTATCTTTTCCAGGTCTTCCTCTTTAAAAGGTGTATCTATATCAAAATCGTAGTAAAAACCATCCTGTATTGTGGGGCCTATGGTTACCTTTACATCTTTAAAAAGTCTACGCACAGCCTGAGCCATAAGATGAGCAGTGGAATGTCTCAAAATATCGATCGACTCAGGATCCTTTTCTGTAATAATAGTGACCTGATCACCATCTTTTACCTTCGCAGAAAGATCAACAAGATTTCCATTCACTTTCCCGGCGATAGCCCTTTTGAATAACCCTTCACTGATCTTTTTTGCCACATCCGCCACTGTAGCATCATCTTCAAGCGAAATTTTATTTTTATCTGGCAACACAATCTCCATAAATCCTCCAAAGTCGTATCAAGCCATTACCATAGCTTTAGCTTTAAAAGTTTTGTAAATTTAGATAATTACACAGTTTTATATTAAAGTCAAAGATTTTTTTGAAAAAAATATTTATTGATAAAAATAAGTAAAAATGTTAATTGACAAAAAAATATTAGAGGTTGGCATATGAATATTGGTACTGAAATAAATTCCCAGGAGAAAGCTCTGTATATAACTTTTTCAGGTATCTATCTTACAAAAAATAATATTGTGGAGATAATAAATCTCATTGAAAGCGTTGAAAATGATAAAAATATAAACCATATAATCTTTTCATCGGCATCAAAAGATTTTTGTCTTGGTCATGATATAAAGTCCCTTTTGGGGTATGATGAGACAGAGGCAAAGATATATGCTTCTTTAGGTCAGGAGCTGATAAAAAAAATAAGAGAGAGTAGAAAGATTATCATTTCTGCACTGGCCGGCAAAACACTTGGACCAGGATTTGAAATAGCAATTGCATCAGATCTTGTTTTTGCCACAAAAGATACCACATTTGGCTTTCCGGAAACCGACTACGGTATCATCCCTGCTTTTGGGGGAACTGCTCTTGCTTCTCGAAAGATACATGAGAATTTTGTCAAATATCTCACCATAACAGGGTTGGAGATAGGTGTTGATGAGCTATTTTGTCGAGGGATAATATCAAAAATATTTAAATCGAAAGATGAAATGTTTGGTCATATCTGTGATGTTGTAAAAAACCTCAACAAAAAAAGTATGTTTACCCTTGGTCTGGCAAAAGAGACCATAAACAATGGCATAGAAATAGATATCGATAGAGCTCTCCTGTTGGAACAAAACGCTTTTTCTGTGGCTTTCAGCAGCTATGATAAAAAAGAAGGGATGTTGGCATTTATTGAAAAAAGAGAACCAAAGTTTAAAAATAGATGGGAAGATTATGAAGATATGTTTTAAAGTTTTGATCTTATCTTTTTTTTTACCTATAATAGCCTCAGCTGAAAATGTGTCGGATCTTAAAGATCTTATCTTGCTTGCTTTGAAAAACAATCCAAGCCTAAAAGCAGCATACAGCCAAAAAGAGATATATAAAAATAAGTCGAAGCAGATAGACTCCTCACTACTACCCCAGATGAATCTAACAGGGGGATACAATAGAACGTCCCCTCTGCCTTCCGTTAGCGCAACACAAGATAGCAACAACAGTTATGACCTATATTCAATAGGTGTTGATTTAAAGATGAATCTATACGACTTTGATAAAACGAGGAATCTATCTAAAAGCTATGATTTTTTGGAAAAATCCTCAGAATATGATTTTTTTTCTGTGAAATCACAAATTATAACAAACGTTACGATAAATTTTTTTCGTCTTTTACAGGCAAAAGAAAATCTTAACGTTGCTATCCAGACAAGAGATAACCTTTTAAGCCATTTAAAAAGGCAGAATTGTTATCCATACGGGAAAAGATAAAATCCACCGAATTTACACTAAAAGCTACAAAAACGAACTATTACCCGACCTTCAGTCTTGAATCATATTATTTAAGATCCGGAAATCATCCAGATATGGACAGGGATGGGTGGAACCTAGGTATCAAGTTTAACTTTCCTTTGTACAACGGCAATCTAACCAATTATCAAATTAATGAGATTTTAGCAAATATAGCAAATTTAAAATATACCGAACAGGTTTTGATGCAATCCATAAAAAATGAAATAGAAACAGCCTTTTATAACCTTCAGGAAGCATCAGAAAAATATAACATATCTGCAAAAATCTTAAAACAGGCTGAAGAAAATTATGAAATCGCAAAGGGGAGATACAATGCAGGGCTAAGCACCCCCATCGAATTATCAGATGCTGAGATAGAACTGGAAAAAGGCCGATTAAACAGAATCTCATCAAAATACGACTATTTGATATCAGAAGCACTGCTAAAAAAAGCAATAGGAGAGTTGGATGAATAGATTACTGTTCTATATTTTATTATTGTTAATTCTAATAACCGCCTGCTCACAGGATAAAAAAGATATAAAACAGAAATCAAAACAGGATAAACCTGTTGCCGTAGTCATAGAAACAGTAAAAAAGACTGATATCCCTGTAGTGTATGAGACATTTGGACAAGTTGTGGCTAAAAACTCAATTAGTCTAACGTCAAAAGTTTCTGGAAAGATAGAAAAAATCTTTTTCAATGAAGGTGATTTCGTAAAAAAAGGGCAGCTATTGGTCAAAATCGACTGTTTGACCCTGGAAAAATCGATAAAACAGGCTGAAGCAATATTGCAAAAGGATTTAGCAATTCTTGAAAATGCAAAGAAAAATGCTTCAAGATACGAAGAACTTGTCCAGAAAGGGTATGCAGCCCAGGTGGATCTTGATAATGCACAGACATCATTAAACACTGCCTTAGCCACAGTAGAAGCAGATAAGGCAAATATAGAATACCTAAAATCGCAAATATCATACTGCACGATAAAATCTCCTATAAACGGTAAAGCAGGAGAAATCTTATTAGACCAAGGAAATTATATAAAAGAGAACGATAAAGCTATAACAACAATTTACCAGATCACACCAATAGATGCAGAATTTAGTCTTCCGGAGGAGTACCTTGACAAAATCAATCAATATCTAATTGGGAATAAGAAAATAATTGTAGAGCTATTTTCCCAAAAAGGTGAGAAAATTGAAGATGGCTTTATATCATTTATTGACAATACTATAGATAGAACAAGTGGTTCATTTAAACTAAAAGCAACTTTTAAAAAACAGTTTGGCAAGATTATGGTCTGGAGAGTTCGTAAATGTTAAAGTACATTTCGATACTTTAAAAGATGTTTACGTTGTCCCACTAAATGCTATTCAAAAAGGTCAAGACAACGAATTTGTATGGATTATAAGCGACAACAATACCGCATCAATAAGAAACATTCATCAAAAATATGTCTATAAAGAAATAGCAGTTGTGGATAATCTAAACGAGGGAGAAAAGGTGGTGACCGATGGTGCCATAAAATTAAGACCCAACGCAAAGGTGGAAATCAGGGTGAAAAAAAACAATGAATAATGAAAATCAAATTAGCTCATTTTTTATAAATCGTCCCGTCACCACAATCCTTATTTCACTTTCTATAATTATTTTTGGACTTTTTGCATATTTTAAGCTTCCAGTAAATGACCTACCATCCGTGGACTTTCCAACTATAGAAGTCACAGCAACACTCCCCGGTGCAAGCCCTGAAACAATGGCATCCACCGTTGCACTACCACTTGAAAAGGAGTTTTCAACGATAGATGGAATAACCTCAATGGTTTCAACTAATACAAAAGGGAGCACAAGGATCACAATTCAGTTCAAACTTGAAAAAAATATAGATATAGCCGCCCAGGATATACTGAACCCCATAGGTAGTGGACACGGTAAATGTGTAGATCCAGGTATTATCACTTCCTCCCTGACTGGACAGTCGATGGTTGGAGAGGTTAGACTTTCTACATAAGCAGAATGGTCATTAGAAGAAAAATTGGCAATAGTCCTTGAGGGGCTAAAGGAGAAGCGGTCTGTAGCTGAAATATGCAGGGAGCATAAAATCAGCCAGACTCTATATTACAAGTGGAGAGACAAATTTCTTGAGTCAGGGAAAAGGGGGCTTATCAATGGCTCATATGATGATAATCATTACAGGGCAGAGATAGAGAGGCTTCAGAAGATAATGGCAAGCAGGCCATACAGATAGAGATTTTAAAAAAACGGAAGAGCTAATGGGAACAAGGTAGAGGCGGTGCAGTGGCTTAAGGGTTCAGGATACACCATAAAAGATGCCTGTAAAGCTCTGGGGATATCAAGGAGCAGCTATTATAGTGCTGCCAGGGGGAAAGGTGTTAATGAGAGGGAAGTATCTCTTAAGGGATAACGAGCTTGTCGAAAAGATAAAGACAGGGCATCCCTTTTGGGGATACAGGAGAGTGACTGCCTGGCTAAGGCATAGAGAAGGCTTAAAGGTGAATCACAAGAGGGTTCAGGGGATCATGAAGAAACATGGGCTGCTTACACCGAGACAGTTCATAAGGCAAAGAGGAGTTCTCAGAGGAGCAAACCCAGGGCTGAAAGACCGAGGCAGTATTGGGGAATAGATATGACGGAATTCATGGTATCTTCTATTGGATGGGTATATCTGGTAATAGTGCTTGACTGGTATACGAAGAAGATAGTGGGCTGGAATCTCACATTAAGGAGCAGGGCAGGAGAATGGGAGGAGGCACTGGAGATGGCAGTAGAGAAGGAATTTCCAGATGGTGTAAGAGGGCAAGGGCTAAAACTTATAAGTGACAATGGTTCGCAGCCGACAGCTACCTCATTTATGAGGGATATGGCAACACTCGGTATTGAGCAGATATTCACCAGTTATGATAATCCAAAGGGCAATGCAGATACCAGAGAGGATGATGAGGACAATAAAAGAGGAGGTAATCTGGCTTAATGAGTTTGGGAGTTTTGAGGAGGCAAGGGAAAGGATAGGAAGATGGATAGAGG
>PNIN01000030.1 GCA_002878065.1 Calditerrivibrio nitroreducens | reverse complement strand
AAATTGCATTTATCCCCTCTTTTTTAAATAGTTCTTCTTCAAAGGGTAGTATACAGTACAACCTGTCGATGGTTCTTCGCATCTTATAAATTCTTGAATAATGCCAGGCCCATACCTGAGGGGCAATATAATATGCCACTTTAAAACCATTCCTCTTTGCAAAATCTGCAAATCTCAAATTGAATCCCGGGTAATCCACCAGCAGTACTAAATCCGGTTTTATCTCAAGTAACTTTCTCTTCAAAAGACTAAACATCTTAAGAATAAATGGTAATTTACTTATAACCTCATTAAATCCAATTATCGTCATATCGGAGATATTGAAAAACTGCTCCTGCCCCAGTTCTTTTAATCTATTACCACCTGTCCCATAAAGCGAAAAATCCGCCAGCTTTCTGAGCTGACGGATCATATTGGATGCGTGGATATCCCCCGATTCTTCACCGGCAATAAGAAATATCTTTTTCATTTATTCTGTATTCTGGGTGTTATAAATACGAGGAGCTCTTTTTTAGCCCTCTTTTCAGTGTTATTTCTAAAAAGCCACCCCAAAAACGGTATTTTCGATAATCCAGGGACTTCATTTTTTATTTCATTCTGCTCATCTTCATAAATACCACCTATTACTGTGGTTTCACCATTAGCAAGAAGAACCTGTGTTTTAGCTTTCTTCTCCAATGTTTCAGCATTTGTGCCAGAAACAGCACCCAGAGAACTTTTTTCCACCTCTATCTCCATAAAAATCATGTTATTCGCCGTAATGTGAGGTTTTACTTTTAATTTAATACCTACATCAATAGTTTGGGATTGGGTGTTATCACCGGATGGAACTATTATAGCTTTACCACCGCTTTTTATTTCTGCCTCCTGATTATCAAGGGTGGTAATCTTTGGACTTGATATCGTTTTGGCTTTATTTCTTGACTCCATTGCAGAAATTGCCATATCTATATTAAAAGTATTTGAAATATTTCCAAGTGTAAGGGCAAGAGCACCAGTTGGAGCGCCTACGGGGAGATTAACCATATAGCCACCAGCACCACCATTTATACCGATGGAGTGTGGAAAATTTATCGATGTTTTATTTATATTGGTATTTGCACCCCATTTTATACCATAGGCAAGATCGCTACTGTCAGATACCTCCACCACTCTTGCTTCTATCGTCACCTGTGGTGTCGGTTTATCCACCTCTTTTAAAACATTTTTCACTTTGGCAATGGAGTCTTTTGTATCTGTCACCACAAAACTGTTTGACTTGCTTTCCACCTGAACCTTTCCTCTGGGACTCAAAACACCCTTCACAACAGCATCAAAATCTGATGCTTTATAATAGTTCACAGGGATTATCTCTGTAAATAATGGTTCCGTCTTTTTCTCTTCTTCAGCGATTTTCATAAGTTTATTCTTCTCAGCTAAAATCTCATCCTGTCTACTTTTTGAAATTACCCAAACTACATTATCCTCTTCTACTTCCACCAGATTATTTTCTCTGTATATGGCAGCAAGAGCTGTTTTGTAGTGTACGTCTTTTACAAATATAGATGTTTTCCCCTGAACCTCTTTGCCAAAAATTATGTTTTTATTTCTTCCGTAATATATTAATTTAATAGCCTCTTTCACATCCATATCCTTAATACTTAAAGAAATTAGTTCAGATGCCTCCACTTTACCCTTGGCACCTACATCCTTTTTAGCATCAACAGTTTTTGTAAACTGCTCAGAGCTACTATAAACGATCACAGATCCTTTATCATCTTCCACCTTAGAGTAAACATCCCCATTAGGTACAAATACCACCGCAGGTTTGCCCATCACTTTTCCCACTTTGACATATTTTATTGGCGTCCCATCATAGAAATTTATTGGCGAAACCTCCCTTGCAAACCTTACATTCTCTTCAAAAAGCAACACGAGGTTACCATCAATAACCTTTTTCTCATACCTCAATTTACCACCTGCAGACAAACTAATCCCCTGTACTTTGCCAACTACCCTTGAATCAATTTTATTGATGAACAAGACACTATCTGCAAGTTTTTCCTTATTTGAGGAGACAATAAATTTCCCTTCTTTAAAACCAACATTTATATCAATAGGTTTAGCCAATGATAAGATCAGTCTTACCTTTTGTGGAAACAACGAAGTTACAACTTTTATTTCCTTAACTATTCCCATTCCAGGATATACAGTCTTATCACCTAACATTTTCACATCATAAAAATCCACATAGATATTATCTGCATTTATAAATCCATAATCAATCTTTGTAGTCCCATCAGTTAACAGTGTAAGATATACCTCGCTGTTGTTGGAGAGATTCTCAAGATCTGATATAAAAGTAGCCTGTTTTACGTTTAGTATTTCTACATTCTCTAACCAATTACTACTTTTTAATACATTTTTAACATCAGCTTTATCAATTTTAAATTTAACCAAAACACCATCGTTATTTATGCTGTATGAATAATCCACGTCATCTTTTAACGTAAGAGTAATGACAACCTGATCCTGTTTAGGCAAAATAGAAAATCTATCCACCAGATCATCCTTAAATGTAAATTTCATCGCATCAGCATCCACATCTGCTTCAGGTAACATTATGGTCAAACTGTATGGATTTTTACCATAATAAACAGATAGATCTTTTGGGTCATTCACTTTAATGTTCATCTCATACTTTTTATCATCCTTTTTTATATCAAAACCCTTTATCAGAGACCTATTTGCAACATTTTTATTATCATCTAATAAAACAGATTTCTTTTCGGCACACCCCAAAATCATGAATATCGCTACTGAAATGTATAATAATATTTTTTTCATAACTTACCTCCATCAGATATTAATACCTCTTTAATTACCGATCTAACATTGCCAAAAATATCTTTTTCCATCTGCCTGATCCTCATATATTTATCACCTATATCCACTATTATACCATCATTCAAACCTATTTTATCACCTATCTTTACATAAAATGTTTGCCCGGATATTTCCACCACCCCTACATTACCAAGTTTGCTAGTTAAAACCCCCACAAGTTTCACCTGATCCAGAGTTGCATTTTTTAGTGGATTTTCATTAAATTGGTTTGCGAGATTTTCTTTGTAAACCTCAACAACTGACCTAAAAGGGTCTTTTTTAGGCTTGTATTTAAGAGACTCAGCCTTTTGTCTGAACAAACTTTTTAGTTCTTCCTCCTGCTCTAATAGTTTCTGTAAATCAACCTTTGATGGTGCTTCTTTTTTCACAACAGGCTTATTTATATCTGAAACAACTTTATCTCCACCACCACATGCGACTAATGTCAACGCTGTTAATAAGCAAAATATCCTTTTCATTTTTTATCTCCAGCTTTCTTATTGCTATTGGTATCTTTTTCACTCTGCCCGGTAGCCTGTTTAAACATATAAGAGTTCATAGACATATTAACAGCAATAGCCACACTACCATCTGGATTTTTCTTTGGAACTACTGTAAAGTTATTCAAATTAATCACTCTATTTATAAAACTGATACTATGTAAAAAATTCACAAACTCAAGATAACCACCTTCGACATTCATGTTAAAATTGACCTTAGCATGAAAATCATCTATAGATGTTTCATTTGTGGGCTGAAAAAGAGTAACCTTAAGTCCGTTCTTCTCTGCTATATCGACTAATTGATCATATATAAGGTTATAACTTTTTTCGTTGGGTAACACCTCCAGAAGCATTGAAAATTGTCTGTTTAGTATTTCAACCTCCTGTTTAAACTGTTCGTAATTCAAAACCTTAGGCCTTATCCGATCTATCTCTGCCACCAGTCTCTCATGCTCTTTTTTTGTTTTATCAAGCTCTTCAGCTTGGGAAGTATAAAACATGAAATAATAAGAAGCACCAATAATCATAAGTATAAGCAGATAGCCTACATACCTATAAATCCTGTTTATTTTACCAAACTTATCAATAAATCCCATATCAACCACCCAGATTAACATTTGCAGTAATGTTAAAATCATTTATATCGATTTTATCAACACTGCCTTTTTTAACAACCTTCAGTTCAATATTTGAAAAGATCTTTGTTTTGTAAAGATTCATTATAAACTGATTGACAGAAGAACTTCTAAGGGAAGTCACATTAATAGTGATCATACTGCCATTGTAATTCATGTTTCCTATCCAAACATCATCCGGCAGAGCTTTTTCTATGTTTATGAATAATGGAGAGTACCCCTTCTGCCCTTTCTTGAGATTTTTTACTATGTCGATCTTTTTCTGTAACTCTGCTTTCTTTTTTTCAAAAGTGTCTATCTCCCTTTTTATTTTGTTAAGCCTGTTCAATTCACCTTGTAAAACCGTATTCTCATTCTTGTAATAAGAAATCTCAGAAAGCAAGGAGGTGTGAGTTGTGAAAATAAAAAACATTACAAATGCAAAACACAAGAAGAATACCACCAACTCAAGATAAATAGGATCAAACTTTTTTCTTTTTTTAACTCCTAACAGGTTAACCTTTATCATCTGTCATTCACCTTTCTTAGGGCTAAGCCTAAGGATGTATTAAATAGATAAGGATTAGTTGTTAGTAATTCAAAATCCGCCACACCTGTTATATCTATATTCATAAATGGATTAAATTCATTAACTTCAATATCTGTAGTCCTGTTTATTGCCCCTTTGAGATCGAATAATTTTGTAAGCCCCCCACATATGAAAATCTTTGAGGCTGCAAATCTACTGTTGGTATAAAAGAGATCTAGGGAATGTTTAATCTCATAGCTTATTTGAGTGTTAAAGTCGCTGATGGCTCTCTGTAAATCTTCATTAAACTCCACTGCTTCGTTGTCCATCATCATAGTTTTAGCATCATCATAGGTGATACCAAGTTTCTTCTGGATAGTCTCAATACACACCTTACCACCTACGGATATCTCACGAGAAAACTCATAAAAACCATCTTTGACAAATACTATTAAACTCGATGAATGTCCAAGATTTACAATTGCATTCACCACAGGCATTGCACCAAAACAAGCCTCAAAACAGTTGCTGAGGGCAAAAGCCTCCAGATCAACAACCTTTACCTTAAGCTTTGAACCAGATATAACGGAAACCATACTCGATATGAGGTCTTTTCTTGCAACGGCCAATATTACATCCGTCATATTACTTTCAGGATTAGATTCCACTATAGAATAGTCTATATTAACATCTTCAATATCCATCTGGATAAACTGTTGTGCCTGATACCTAAACTCCTCTTCCAACAGTGAGGATTCAACACCAGGAATATGCACCCTTTTTGCAATTACAGCATTACCCTTAAGAGCAATGGCTGCGTTATTATTCTTGATCTTTCTATCTTTAACCAATTCATTAATAGAATTGACTATTTCAGCCATATCCACAATAGAACCTTCTGAGATTACATCCCTCGGAAGTTCTTTATAACCGATATTTTTAAGAATATACCCCGAATTTCCATCCTCTAATTCAACCAACTTTATTGCGTTAGAGCCCACATCCAAGCCAATCAAGCTTTTAGACCTACCAAACATCTTTAGCTCCATCCGTTTTTATTCTAAAGCGTTAATCTCCCTAAAAAAGCAACTATATTCCCCTGTATGACATGCAACACCTGACTGTTTAACCATGTATAATATACAATCTTCATCACAATCAACCAATATTTTAACTATTTTTTGCACATTCCCAGATGTTTCACCTTTCTTCCATATAGTATTTCTACTTCTGGAAAAATAATGTGCATATCCAGATTTAATACTAAGCCTTAGAGCTTCCTCATTGACAAAAGCCTGCATTAAAACATCTTTACTATCAATATCCTGAACAACAACAGGTATTAATCCATTCATTTTATCCCATTTAATATCTTTCAAATCAACTTTTTTCATAACTATATATTAACAATATTTTTTTAAAATGCAATATTTTTTTATTTTCCATAATTTTTTGTTAAATAACCAACTATCTCATTCTCTTCCTTTTCGGTCAGCTTTAGTCCCCTAACTTTCATACCGTGTATTACCCTATTCCATTCGTCAATGTCTCTTTTTTTATTAAATACAAGTTCTACAGGATGACATACCCCACACTTTTGCTTTACCAATTTCAACTGTTTATCATTAGAATTTGCACAACCTTCTAAAAATAGAAGTATTAATAAACTAACAGATACGAGGAAGTATCTCACCCAATGGCATTTCGACATATCTTTTTCCACCTATAGATGTATTTAAAATTACCCTGTTTTTTTCCACCACTTCCCCAACGATAGCTGCTTTCTTTCCATATTTCGTTTCTCTGATCAGATCTAATGCATCATCAGCATAATCTTTATCTAATATTATAACAGCCACACCCTCATTTGGAATATGAAGAGGATCATATCCAAAAAACTCACAATAATACTTTACTCTATCTTCAATGGGGATAGTTGATTCTTCAATCTCAAAACCTAAGCCACCCATTAATACAATTTCATTTAACACAGCAGCAACGCCACCCCTTGTGGCATCTCTTACGAAATGGATATAGTTATAATCAAGAACTTTTATCACTTCGTATAGCAAACAGCAATCACTTTCTACCACAGCATCAATCCCTTCACGAACTAACATCATAGATATCCCATGTCTACCTATATCTGATGTAATAATAACTCTATCCCCAACCTTTATACTTTTATAATCGTTCAATCTTTTTATTACTTTACCAATTCCTGCACTATTTATAAAAACTTGTGGGTTACCATTTCTTGGGATAACTTTGGTATCACCACAAACTATTTTAATACCTATCTCTTCAGATGTCTGTTTGATCGATTTTACGATCTTTTTGAGATCTTCCATACTATATCCTTCGGAAATTATAAATGAAAGAGATAAATACATAGGAATAGCTCCACTAACAGCCAGATCGTTGCATGTTCCGCATACAGTAAGCTTCCCGATATCGCCACCAGGGAAAAATTCTGGCTCCACCACAAATGAATCGGTAGTAAAAGCTATTTCCCCGTCAATAGTTATGTATGAAGAATCACCGAGATTATTCAATATAGGGTTTCCAAGTTCTTTGAGTATCAGGCTATTCAAAAAGTTCTGAAATCCCCTGCCACCGCCACCAACAGATAAAGTTATTATATCATCCATCAATTCCTCCATATAGGTAATAGGCAGCACATGTGCCTTCACTGGAAACCATACATGGTCCATACGGATTTTCATAGGTACAAAAGGAACCAAATAATGGACAATCCATCGGTTTTATATAACCCTTCAATACCTCTCCACATTTACACCCAGCTCTTTCATTGTAACTGTATGCTTTAAGATTATATTTTAACATTGCATCAAAATCTTCGTACTTTACTCTAATTTTTAAACCCGAATTTCTTATCAAACCTATACCTCTCCACACAGCATCAAACGATTCAAATACATCATACATTAATTCATAAGCTTTAATATTTTTTTTTCCTGAAACAACCCTTTTATAACAATTCCCCACGGTAAAATTATTCGTATTAACCTGTTTTATTATTTCCATAACCCCTTCAAGTATTTCCACAGGCTCAAATCCTGTAATCACTGCAGCCCTGTTCTGTCGAATTATCCCCTGGTACAACTCTACACCCGTAACAGTACTCACGTGCCCTGGAGCAATAAACCCATTTATCGCAAGATTTTCATCTGCTAACAATAAATTTAAAATCTCCGGCATTGTTTTATTAAATAAAAGTACGCTTAGATTTTTTATACCTTTTTTTTCTGCTTCTTTTATCAAAAATGCGGTTTGAGGTGTTGTGGTTTCAAACCCAATACTAACAAAAACAAAATCTTCTTCCGGATTCTTATCAGCTATTCTTATTAATTCCACAACCGAATTTATTATTAAAATCTTTTTCCCTTTACCCCTCAAATGTAAAAGATTCTCCCCATTACTATTGGGGACTCTCATCAAATCTCCATAAACAGCTATTGTTACATCATGCTTGTTCAAAAGATCAAAAATAATGTCTATCTCCCCCTGTGATGTCACACACACAGGGCAACCTGGTCCAGAAATCAATCTTATATTTTTAGGTAAAAGCCCCCTTAGCCCCCATCTGGAAATGGCAACAGTATGTGTACCGCAAATCTCCATTATAGAATAATCTTTCTCTGGTTTTACAATTTCTTCTATTTTTTTAAGAAGTGCTGTTACTTTTTGTTTATCACGAAACCTATTCATCAAGTTCATTAGCATATTCCAGAAGAACTTTTAAAGTCTCTTCCGCTTCCTTCTCATCCATTTTGGCTATCGCAAAACCGACATGCACCATTACATAATCACCAACGTTAACTTCATCTGGTAACATAGCAA
>PNIN01000021.1 GCA_002878065.1 Calditerrivibrio nitroreducens | reverse complement strand
ACATAATTTTGAACACATGTCAAGAGAGCAGTTTTTTATTAATTTAATATTAAACTTATGGAAAATTGAACAGGTAAGCTATATTAACATATAAACAAAAGTCGTTTTAATTTTTCACAGCCACACATTCAATCTCTATTAAAACATCTTTTGGAAGTCTCGAAACCTCCACAACTGCTCGTGCCGGTCTGTGATCACCAAAAAAATCTTCATAAACCCGATTCACCGCCACAAAATTATCCATATCCTTTAGAAAAATTGTCACCTTTGCTATGTCATACAAACTAAATCCCGCGTCAATTACAATATTTTTTAAATTATTTAATACAAGTCTGGTAACTTCTTCAATAGTTCCATCAATAAGTTGATTTGTAACTGGATCTATCGGAATCTGTCCGGATACAAAAAGGAGATTACCCACTTTCACTGCCTGTGAGTAAGGGCCAATGGCCTTTGGTGCTTTATCTGTTTTAATATACTCCATAAAAACCCCCAAAGATTTGTATATTTTTTACTAACACTTAAACCCTTTCACCACTTTCCATGAAATGTTGTAGTCAATATTTAAATGAGATATAGGCTTAAAAAATCTCTCCCTCTCATCTTCATCCTGGAATAAAAACCTTCTGTATGTATCCATATTGAATAGATAAATAATATGAGAAACCTCCATCTTTGTAAGCACATCTTCCTCATCAACTTTCATGAATATATTTTTAAGAGCATTCTTAAAAGTAGTACCCCATCTCAAAAATTTCTCCTTTACAGGTATCTCCGAAATTAGGCTGAGACCATTTAAAATATCTCTCCCCTGTTCGTCAAAAATATCAGGATATAAAGTTATTACAAATTTCCCACCCGCCACAAGCACCCTATTGATGGCGTGTACAGCGTCAAAAACCGGAGAAATCCCGAAATATGAACCTATACTGATAAAGAGATCCACCTTATGCCCCATTATAGTCTTCAGGAAATCACCCCGAAAAGGAACCGATAAGATGGATTCATTATCAGAGTAATTTCTATCTGAAATGGTAAAAATCTTCCTATATCCATAATAATTGAATAGATATTCAGGCACAATAAAATCGCTAAAAGACGCATCAAAAACAACAGTATCTGGATTTTTTGGGAAAGCAAGTCCATCAATTAATTTTTGAAACATCAAGCTACTCTGCTCAAAAAGCTTAATTTCAGTCATATACACCTTTTGAAATCATTTTTTATTTTACAAAATGGAAATTTTGTAATAATATAATGGGTAAAAAATTAAAAATAGCAATAAAAAATTAAATTAGAGGAAGCTTGATGAATATTTCCGATGTTACTTATTTGGTAAAAGATAAGCTTGCGCTTCTTGAAAGGGAATTGAAAAAAAATCTTGATTCAGATGTGGAAATGGTAAATGAGGTTGCTTATTACGTTTTTGAAAGTGGAGGCAAAAGATTAAGACCGATCTTTATGTTTCTATCTTCCGGTCTTGGAGGATATTCAGGGAATAGGGATGTAATTTTAAGTGGTGTGGTGGAATATATCCATACCGCCACATTACTTCACGACGATGTGATCGATGGAGCAAAATTTAGAAGGGGAAGAGCCAGTGCAAATCAGGCTTTTGGCAACGATATCACCGTATTATGTGGTGACTTCTTATATTCAAGAGCATTTGTAAACCTCGTGAAAGATGGTGACCCAAAGGTTCAGATGATCCTTGCAAATGCTGCAAAGACTATGAGTGAAGGGGAAGTATTTCAGCTGGTAAAAACGGCAAACTTCAATTTATCATTAGAAGAGTACAACAAGATCATCTTTTCCAAAACAGCTGTCTTATTTTCCGCCTGCTGTGAAATAGGTGCTATGCTGGCAGGATTTGATGAAAAAAAGGTAAAATTGATGGCCGAATTTGGTAAAATTGTGGGATTATCATTCCAGATGAGCGATGATATCCTTGATTATCTGGGGGATCCTGCTAAAACTGGTAAAAAACCTGGTACAGATCTCAAAGAAGGAAAGATGACTTTACCCATGCTTTTACTTAGAGATATGGCTAATGAATCAGAGCTTAATAAGATGAAAGATATAATCGCATCAGATCCAGATGAAAATGATATAACTTATATTGTAGATCTAATGAAACGTTACGATATCAAATCAAAAGCAGAGTCTTTCGTAGATAGCTACACAAAATCCGCCATAGATCTCCTATCAAGCTTCCCTGATAATGAATATCGTCGGGCTCTTGAGTTTTTATCCGAGTACGTAATCCTCAGGGACAGATGAAAGAAGCTCTTTTTTACGAAAAATTAGATGACAAAAAAGTTAGATGCCTTTTATGCCCCCATAGATGTATAATATCAAACGAGGGTCATGGTATCTGCCTTATCAGAAAAAATATAGAAGGCACCCTTCATCAGACATCTTATGGGGAAGTTTCCTCCATCAATGTGGATCCAATAGAAAAAAAACCTTTATACCACTTTCATCCGGGATCGGAGATCCTATCTATAGGTACAAACGGCTGTAATTTAAACTGTGCTTACTGTCAAAACTTTTCCATTTCGAAGAACTTAACTCTAAGACAAAAAGTCACACCGGAAGAACTTATATCGTTGGCCCAAAAAACAAATTCTATAGGCATAGCATATACCTACAACGAACCTACCATCTGGTATGAATTTGTATACGACACAGCAATGATATTCCAAAAAAGTGGCTTTAAAAACGTCCTGGTAACAAATGGATATATCAATTCTGAACCATTAAAACAGCTTTTACCATATATTGATGCCGCTAATATAGACCTTAAGGCCTTTTCAGAAGAGAAATACAAGATGCTCGGGGGCAGTCTGAAAGAGGTCTTAAATACCATTGAAACGATGTACAGAAAAGATATACATATAGAGATAACCCATCTTGCGGTGGAAAACTATACCACCGACATAAAAGAGTTTGATGAACTTTGTAGATTCATTTCATCCATAAATAAGAGTATCCCCCTTCACATCTCCAGATACTTTCCATGCTATAAACTAAGCTTACCGCCCACCAGAAATGAGTTTCTCTTAGATCTTTTTGACATAGCCAAAAGGTATCTTTCATTCGTTTACCTCGGGAATGTCCTATATAATAATGACACCACATGCCCCGTTTGTGGAGCAAAAATCATAATAAGAAACGGTTACAAAATAAGCTCTTTTCTATCAGACAACAGATGCCCAATATGCAAAAGCTCTCTTTATTTCTCATTTTAATTATTCTTTTTGGCTGTAATGAGTCATTCACCACAAAACCATTTTTTTCGATGGGAACTTTGGTGGAGATAACAGTTTCAGAAAAAGACAAAACCGAAATTGAAAACATTAAATCTGAAATTGAACGTTTAAGTGAATTTGTAAAAGAAGAAACTAACAAAATAAACGTAGCCGGGAAAAATGAAAAGGTCGTAGTGGATAAAAGATTTATAGCTCTACTGAAAAAGGGTGGATATTTTCATGATATATCACAAGGTAGATTTGACATAACGATACACACAATTATGAAACTGTATGGATTCCCGGAAGGCCCTTACAAAGTACCATCCCGTTCAACTTTGGATCAGTTTTCATCCTATATCGGTTTTGAAAATCTAATAATTAATGAAAATTTCGTCATTAAGAAATCTGATTTCACAATTGATATGGGTGCTTATGCCAAAGGATGGATTGTGGATGAAGCAATAAATTTTATGAAAAGTAGAAGTATAAAAAATGGTATTGTCAACGCCGGAGGGGATCTATATTGTCTTGGTGATAAAAATGGAGATGGCTGGAAGATAGGTATTCAACATCCAGATGATAAAGAAAAGGTTATCTCTGTTTTAAAACTCGTAAATAAAGCTGTGGTCACAAGTGGAGACTATGAAAGATTTTTTATTGAAAATGGTAAAAAATATATCCATATATTCGACGCAAAGAAAAAAGAAACAGCGGATAATTATAAAAGTATCAGTGTAATAGCTGACAGTGTGGAAATGGCTGATGGATTGTCCACGGTATATTTCCTTTTAAATCCCCAGGAGATAAGATCCCTGTGTGATAAACTTAAAACCCCTGTTCTTATCTACCACCTGAATGGTAACATAGAAAAACTATGTGGGTGGGAGAAATTTGAAGTCAATTAAACCTTTTGACATTATTGTGATACTTTTTATCTTTGGTATAACGATCTATTTGATGAAAACTGAAAATGAAGCCATCAAAAAAGCGTATATTATAATTGATGAAAAAAAATACCCACTGAATTTAGACCAGAATGGCATAATAGATTTGAAAATCTACGGTAAAAATATGAAAGTAGAAGTGAAGGATAAAAAGGCACACATAATAGAGTCGGACTGCAGAGATAAAATATGCATACACATGGGCTACGTAAAAGATTGCGGCGATACCGCCATCTGCTTACCAAACAAAACCGCCATCGTCATAGAATGTGAGAAAAATAGATATGATGGCATATCCAGATAATACAAAGATCATTTCTATTCTTGCTTCCATTTCTATAGTGCTGGGTTTTCTGGAAAATCTTTTTCCTTTACCTATACCATTTATTCGTCTTGGAATATCAAACATCCCAATCGTAATAGGTGTATACCTGATAAAAGAGTTGCGTTTTCTTCTACTTCTTGGCGGAATAAAATCTTTAATAACTGCCATATTCTCCACTGGCTTCATATTCAGACTGATAATAGCCTTTCCGTCGATTCTGGTAGCAATTCTATTTATGTTTTACTATCATAAGGCCACAAAAAATTACTCATCAGCGATATCCACAAGTGTAATTGGTAGCGTTGTAAATATAACAATGCAATTTATTATAATTAAACTTGTAATAATAAAACATCTTGCATTTCTTAAAATTTTGCCTTATTTCATATTAGCTGCAATTTTAACTGGAGCTATTGTAGGTTTAATATCAAACAATATTTTGAACAAAAGGGGTTGATAATGTATCAAAAAATTATATTAGCCAGCGGATCTCCCAGAAGAAGAGAGCTTTTTACGAGATTGGGTATCAATTTTCAATATACTACATCCGCCACAAAAGAGGAATTTAATGAAAATGAACCAATAGAGCAACAGGTGATGAAAGTGGCAGCTATGAAGGCTTATGATGTGGCTAGAATCTATGACGAAGCTTTTATTGTGGCGGCAGATACTATCGTTTATTGTGAAAATAGGATATTAGGAAAGCCAAGAGATGTAAAAGATGCTCAGGACATGTTAAATTTCCTGAGTGGAAAGATGCATGAGGTCATCACAGGTGTTGTAGTAATCAATAAAAATCACAATATTCACGAACAATTCTACGATAAAACAGAAGTATATTTTAAAAAACTAAATAACGAAATGATAAATTGGTATATCGATTCAGAAGAACCTATGGATAAAGCAGGGGCATACGCCATCCAGGGAAAAGGTTCCCTGTTTGTAGAAAAGATCATTGGAAATTATGATACCGTTGTGGGTTTGCCAGTGGGAAAACTTCTTGAAGTTTTTGCAAAGCTGGGGATAAGACCTTATGGGGGATTTCATGAAATTTAATCATCTTGGGGAGATACTTTCATTTAATGCTAAAATAAGGCCAAACAAAACATATATCTATTATGAAAAAAAGAAATTTACCTACAGAGAAATAGATGAGCTGTCAAATAAAGTGGCGAAGGTTTTTTTGAAGTTTGGCGTTACAAAAGGGGATCGAGTATGTCTACTACTCGAAAACTCACCAGAATTTATAATTACCTATTTTGGGATTGCAAAGGCTGGTGGGGTAGCCGTACCTTTAAATACTTACCTGAAAGAGGAAGAGATTCAATATATAATTGATAACGCCGAAAGCAAAATACTTGTTACTTCTTCAAGATTTGAAGATGTGGTAAAAAATCAAAAAAAGCTATGCCCCACTCTAAAACATATATTCACCTACGATCATAGTAATTTTGAATCAGTTAATATGCTACATCTGGCAAAAGCAGAGACAGATTTACCCCCAAATGTTAAGATTACCCCTGAAGATCTTGCCGTGTTTATTTATACTTCAGGTACTACAGGCCACCCCAAAGGGGCTATGCTTACTCATAAAAATCTTTTAAGCAACGTATCAGCCTGTCTTCAGGTATTCCACATAGATCATACCTATAAAGTTTTACTCGCCCTACCGATGTTCCATTCCTACACATTTACCGCAAGCGTTCTTTTACCCACTTATGCAGGATGCGGCATAATAGTCCTTGCCTCAATTATGGAACTTAAGAAAAAATCTTTTAAAAAGATCCTTTTATTCCAGAGACCAAACTTCTTTTTGGGGGTACCACAAATATACACAGCTCTGGCAAGAGCAAACATACCAGATTGGTTTGCAAAATTTTTATACCCTATAAAAATTCACGTAAGTGGTGGTGCTCCACTTCCGGAAGATATTATCAATGAATTCTATAAAAAATATAGAAAGCCTATCATTGAAGGCTACGGTCTATCTGAAGCGTCCCCTGTGGTGGCGGTAAATCCCCTTAATAAACAGAAACCATACTCGGTGGGGCCAGCACTTCCAGGCATAGAGGTAAAAATTGTCAATGACGATGAAGAGGAACTACCCATAGGAGAGGTGGGTGAATTAATCGTAAAAGGGCCAAACGTGATGAAAGGGTATTGGAAAATGGAAGATGCCACAGCCCTTACAATCAGAAATGGGTGGCTTTTTACCGGCGACCTGGCAAAAATAGACAAAGACGGATACATTTACATTGTAGACAGAAAGAAAGATCTCATTATCGTTAAGGGAATTAATGTTTATCCCAGGGAGATAGAAGAATATCTGTATCTTTACGAAGGAATAGATGCGGCTGCTGTGATAGGAATACCCGACAAACAAAGTGGTGAGGTACCAGTGGCTTTTATAAAAGTAAAAGAAGGTTCAAAGGTAGATCTGAACGCTTTAAAAGAATACCTTAAAAAACATTTAGCCAATTTTAAGGTACCAAAACATATCTACATAAAGGATGACATACCGATGACCGCCACCGGCAAGGTATTGAAAAGAAAGCTTAAAGAGATGGTTTTGGCGGAGATGAAATTTTAGCTTAAATTTCAACTCATAAGCGGAAAACAGATTCTATCTCTTTTGAAACATGATCCAATAATTTTGGTAGATTGCTTTTCACCTCTTCGGATAGGTTCATTTCCATATCTATATTCTTAGTTTGGATACCAAATAAAACTATATCTGAAGGTCTGCAATCGATAAGTTCCGCCGCCAGAAGGATATCTTTTAGCCCCATCTGATGAGGTGAAAGTTTTGATTCAAACACCACATTAATATCTTCCCCCTCAATCCTCACGACCGTTCCGGCTGGTAGATTAAGATTTACTCCATCCACAATGATAAGCTTATCCGCCCATTCTAAGTAGTGTATCAGATCAAGTCCAAGTGTCCCACCATCTATTATTTTTAATGTATCGGTATCTCTATATAATTTTTTTAATTCCTGCACCGCCAGAACACCAACGGCATCATCATTCATCAAAAGATTCCCCAAACCCATCACCAAAACTTTCAAGCTTTCCTCCAGCTATTTTTTTATTCCGCAAGAAATTTTACCATCTACATCAATGGCGCAATGACTGCACTTCTTACAATTCTCCACATTCACTTTTATGGTATATCCATTAATACTTTTCAATACCCCCCCGGAACAGCCCTCCACATTCATTATAAGAGATGCTTCATTGCCAAAGAGTGTCACCATAACCCAATCAAAAAATACCCCCAATTGTTTTCTAAGCATCCCTATCTTATAAATATAAACCAATTTCCACAATATATATGCAAATGCACCCCTGAATTTAAGTCCAAACAGGTTCACTACAGAATTATTTTTCCCAAGTGAAACAAGATAACCGAAATGGATATATTTAAAATCCTGCAAAGGAAAGCCATTTTCTAAATTTAAAATATTTTTCACAGCTATTGCCGCCTGTTGCATGGCAAGGGGAGCAACGGGGGGTAATATTTTACCCCTATATTCATAAGCGGAACTATCACCTATTACAAATATCCCATCCTTCTGTCCATCCATTGGAGTAAGATTTTTATTCACCTTTATCCTTCCATCCGGCAATCTCTCATTTGAAACAGATTTTAAGAAATCTTGGGCTTTTACACCAGCCGTCCATACAATTATGTTTGTAAGATGCTCTTTAACTTCTCCATTCTGGTTATAATAAATCACACCATCAGATATTCTGTCAACCGAAGCATTAGTTATTATCTTAACCCCCTTCTCCCCAACATATTGTTGAGCTTTTATAGATTGGGACTCATCGATGGCAGGGAGTATATACTTAGCATATTCAAAGATTGTAACCTCAAAATCATCATCGCTTAATAATGAATATTCCTTTTTAATCTCATCTTTTATAAAATCCACCAATTCACACGCCAGCTCCACACCGGTAATCCCTCCACCAATGATGGAAAAAGATAGAATTCTACGTCTTTCCTCTTTTG
>PNIN01000019.1 GCA_002878065.1 Calditerrivibrio nitroreducens | reverse complement strand
GTATAAAGTTTCAAGATTTGCATTGTTAGTTCACCTCCAAAAGGTAGTTGAGGGGAAATATTATAACTCCTGACTGCCTTTTGGCTTTTTGAAATTAATAGGATAAAAAAAATTGAATTTCTCACTCAACGTATCTAATATATTATTGATATTTTTTATAAAAGAAGAAACTTTTAATGGATAAAAATAGTTCGAGGGTGATGATTGAAACAATTGAGTTGGCATTACCAATTACATGTTTATTTTTTTATATATCTATGATAAAATCTAGATATGAAAATACTATTAACCGGTGTGACAGGATTTGTAGGCAGAAGACTTGCTGAGGAACTATTTAACGAAAATATTGAAATTAATCTTTTAGTCAGAAACTCCAATAAAATAGAAGAAAAGTTTAAAAGTAGATGCAATGTTTTTGAAGGGGATACCTTTAATAAGGATATTCTTGAAAGAGCTTTAGAAGGGGTTGATACGGCGGTTTATCTTGTTCATATGATGGGTAGTGACAAGAACTATCTTGAGGCTGAAAAAAGAAGTGCGGAAAATTTTATCAAGATTTGTGAGAAGAGATCTGTAAAAAGAGTTATTTATCTGGGTGGTCTTGGTAATAAAGAGAATTTAAGTATTCACCTAAAAAGTAGATATATTACCGGTGAGATTTTAAGTAGCTCTCCTAAAGTTTCCTGTATATGGACCAGGGCTGGGGTAATAATTGGATCAGGAAGTGCAAGTTTTGAGATTATTAGAAGTCTTGTGGAAAAATTGCCCGTAATGATTGCACCAAAGTGGGTAAATACACTCACTTCACCTATATTTATCAATGATGTAATTAAATATTTAAAAGCTGTTATTTTATCTGATTTTTACAAAACAGCTCAGATTGATATAGGTATGCCAACTATGACTTTCAAAGATATGGTATTAAAGACAGCAAAAGTATTGGGGCTTAAAAGGTATATTCTATCTGTTCCATTCCTAACTCCTAGGCTATCTTCTTATTGGTTGATACTTTTTTCCCCTGTCAATTTTGACATAGCAAGAGAGCTTGTCATGGGGCTCAAACATGAAAGTATTATTGAAAATAGTAATGCAAAAGAAATTTTCCCTGGTGTGAAGGTTACTGAATTTGAAGAGGCTGTAAGGCTATCCATAGAAGAGATTGAAAAAAATCAGGTGATTAGCAGATGGTGCGACAGTAGTAAATCACAAGTTTGCGATGTCCCTTTTGTGCCGGAAGTGTCAAAGGCAATTTATGTGGACAGATATTTTGCAAAAATTGATGAAGAAAAGGCTGGTAAGATTTTTAAGGTGTGCAAATCAGTTGGTGGAGAAAATGGGTGGTTTGCCTTGAATTTTCTCTGGTGGATTAGAGGCTTGATTGACAAGTTTGCAGGTGGTTACGGGCTTAACAGGGGGAAAAGAAAAGGGAATTTGCGGATAGGGGACAGTATAGATTTCTGGAAAGTAGTAGATGTTGTGGATAATAAGAGGATTTTACTTGAGGCACAGATGAAGTTACCCGGCAAGGCATGGTTGGAGTTTTCAATTTTAGATGATGATTTTACAATAACAGCATACTATTATCCAAAGGGTCTATCTGGAAGAATTTACTGGTATTTAATGCTCCCATTTCACAAAATTATATTCAAACTTATGCAAAAAGATATAATAAGGCAGGCAAATGGATTATCTTGAAAGGGTCAGACAGGTAAAAAAGTCATCTAAAAGAGGGGATTATTTGCTGTATTGGATGCAGGGTGCTTTCAGGGTGGAATACAACCACAGCCTTGAATTTGCAAAATATTTAGCAATTGATAAAAATCTACCTTTAAAAGTTTTGGTGGTAGTTGATTTTAGCTATAAAGATGCCAATTACAGACATTTTAAATTTTTTATAGACGGTCTTTTGGAACTTGCTGATAGATTTAAAGATTTGAAAATAACATTTCATGTTAAAATTGGCCCTTTTACAGAAATTGTCCCACAGTATTTAAGAAAAGCTGACAGTCTTATAACTGATAAGGCCTATTTAAAATGGCTTAAAGATGTGAGAAATGAAATTTATAAAAATAATGATGTTAATATTTATGAGGTTGATACAAACCTTGTGGTGCCTGTGCAGGCTGCAAGTACAAAGATTGAATACGGAGCATATACGATAAGACCTAAGATTCATAAGTTAAAGGAAAAATTTTTGAACGATTTTGTCATTTTTGATTATCAGGGCGGAAGTTTTGAAATAGAAAATGATTTAAATGGTTTAAGTATTGATGAAAAATTAAAATCAGTTCATTACCTCAAACCTGTTGATTTTAAGGGTGGAGAAAGTGAGGCAGATAAGCTACTTAGAGATTTTTTAAATGAGAAGTATTATTTTTTTGCAGAAAAAAGAGGGGATCCTGCTTTAGACTTTGAGTCAAATTTGAGCTTTTATCTACATTTTGGATTTATAAGCCCTATAAAAATCTTGAAAGAAGCATTAAAAATAGATACTAATCCTGAAAACTATGAAACTCTATTTGAGCAGCTTGTGGTGAGAAGGGAATTAGCCCATAATTTTACATATTACTGTGATGATATATACGATCTTTTTTCCTTTTTACCTGATTGGGCCATTAATACACTGATAGAACACAAAAATGATATGAGAAATTATCGCTATACTCTTGAGGATTTTGAGAGTGTTAAAACTCATGATAAATTCTGGAATGCTGCCCAATACGAACTTATACATAAAGGGAAAATACACAATTATATGCGTATGTATTGGGGTAAAAAAGTAATTGAATGGACTGAATCTTTTGAAGATGCTTATAAGGTCCTTGTTTATCTAAACGACAAATATGCCCTCGATGGTAGGGATCCAAACGGATATGCAGGTATTGCCTGGTGTTTTGGTATGCATGATAGGGCTTTTCAGGAAAGAAAGATCTTTGGTAAAGTAAGATATATGTCAGAAAATGGATTGAAGCAGAAGTTTGATATGAATAGATATCTGTCAAGGGTGATAAGTTGAGATACATTATCATATTATTTCTATTCTTTTGTACTCTGGTATATGGTGAAGATTTTAGAAAATTAAACCGAAATGATCAGGTCTCTCTTCCTCAGGATCTCTACTACAGAGGGGATTATAAAAGTCAATGGTGGTATTTCACCGGCCATCTGACAGCCTCCGGCGGTAGAAAGTATGGTTTTGAATTTACGATATTTGTGGTAAATTTAAACAAAATAGATTATAAGAGCAAGTTTGGGCTTAATAGGATCTATATTTCTCATCTTGCCATAACAGATATTGATAATAAAAAATATTATTTTGAAGATGATACCTCAAGAGGTGCCCACAACGAAGCATTTGCCGATAGTGGTAGGCTCTTTGTGAAGGTGTTTGATGATTCGATATCTGGCGGCATAGAAAAATTTTTTCTAAAAGGGAAAGGAGCAAATTTCTCTTTTGAACTTGAATTAATACCGATAAAAAAGCCTATAATTAATGGTTTAAATGGTTATTCAAATAAAATTTATGGTTGTGAAGAATGTGCTTCTTTATATTTTTCAATTACAAGGTTAAAAACCAAAGGGATCGTTGAACTAAACGGTAAAAAAGATAATGTAGCTGGTGAAAGCTGGTTTGATAGGGAGATAAATTCAGATTATAAAACAGATAAATTAAAGGGGTGGGACTGGTTTTCATTGATGTTGGATGACGGAACCGAACTGATTGTATATAGAATAAAAAACAGAAATGGAAATGTGGATAAAAGCTCTTATGCGGCATTCATAGATAATTATGGTGGTAAGGTTAATATAGATTTCAAGGATATTAATATAAAACCACTTGATTTTTATATCTCCAAAAAAACTGGTGCAAAATATCCGATAAAATGGGAGATGGTTATAAGTAATAAAAAGATATACGTTCAGTCGATGGTGGAGGATCAGGAGTTTGTCGCCTCCAAATCTACATTTAATTACTATTATGAGGGTGCCTGTAGGGTATATGGGGATCTTACGGGGAAGGGGTACATGGAGCTTACAGGGTATTGAGCTAAAAAATAATGTGTTTGGTGATAATATATGATAGATTTAAGAGATGTTTGGAAAAGATATGGGGAGACAACCGTACTAAAAGGGGTAAATCTTCATATTGCTGATGGGGAATTTGTATCCATTATGGGCCCTTCTGGATCTGGTAAAACCACACTTTTAAATATCATAGGTGCAATGGATAGGGCTGATGGGGGAGATGTTTTTATAAATGGTGTCGATATTACTAAATTCGATGAAGAGGAATTGACCGATTTCAGGAAGAGGTATATAGGTTTTGTATTTCAGTTTTTCAATCTTTTTAGCAATCTTACCGTCTATGAAAATCTATTGATACCTCTATTGATATCAGGGTTGGATAAAAAGGAACAGATTGTAAAGATTCTTGAAGAATTTGGACTGAAGGGTAAGATATACAACCTTGCCCATCAGCTATCAGGTGGCGAACAGCAAAGGGTGGCAATAGCCAGGGCTATTGTCAAAGATCCTAAAATAATCCTGGCGGATGAGCCCACCGGTAGTCTCGATACAATCACTGGGGTGAAGATTCTGGAAATACTTAAGAGTTTGAATAAAGATCTTAAGACAACTATCGTCATCGTTACTCACAATGAAGAGATTGCAAGGTTTACCGATAGGGTAGTGAGAATAAAAGATGGTCAGATCCTTTCTGAATAATTTCTATCTTATTTTTATATTTGCCATGAGAAACTTAAAAGAGGAGAAGTTGTTTAGCTTTATCTCCATATTTGGTGTGGCACTGGGGGTAGGATTGTTTCTATCGATACTAAATTCTACTCAGAGTGCAATTAAAAGTATGACAAACGATATAGAAAGATTAAACCCTATGGCCAATTATGAAATTGTGGACAAATTTGGGAATCCATTTGACGAATCGATATTAGATACATTAAATCTGAAAGGGATACGGAATTTTCCTGTAATAAAAATTAATGGGCAGGAGGAAAATCGGAAGCTTATTATATCGATATATGGGGTAGATTCATTAAAGCTGATAAAAAATAGCAATATCGATATGAAAAAAAACGATCTTGATCTGCTTTTATTTTTTCAGAATACCGATGCTGTTTTCATCACAGATGACATAGGGAAAAGAATTAACCTAAAAAAAGGGGACGAGATACAGCTAAATGCAAATGGTGTTAGGCGATTTATAGTTGCTGGATTGTTGGATGCTGAGCAGATTCCCTCAGGGTTTTATCAGGATATAGGTAATTTCCAGGAGAAATTTAAGTATTTTGGTAAAATTTCAAGGATTGATCTGATGCTGGATGTAAAGCAGGTTGACGAATTGATGTCTATTTTACCAGAAAACCTCATCTTGCAGGAAAAATCCTCTGTGGTAAAAAATCGTGGGGAGATTTTAAAATCGTTTAAGATGAATCTTTATTTCATAAGCTTCATAGCATTTTTGGTAGGGTTTTTTATGCTTTTTAATACGATTTTTATCACGGTTGTGAAACAGAGGGAGCAGATAGGGGTTTTGAGAACTCTTGGGGGCACAAAGTATCAGATTCTTTCGATCTTCGTATTTCAGGCTCTTCTGTTGGGTACCTTGGGTTCTTTTTTGGGATTATTTTTAGGTGGATTGTTGAGTATTTACTCCTCTGCTGTGGTGGAGGATACCATCAGTACAATGTTTAGTCCTGTGTACATAAAAGGGTTTTTTACGATAGATAGATACACTTTTTTTGCCTTTTTTTCAGGGATTTTTATATCCTTCATATCCTCTATTTTTCCTGCCTTAGAATCAACAAAGGTGAACCCTTCTGAAACGGTGAAAAAGGGGACTTTTGAGATAAAATTCAAAAAGTACTACACCAACTGGTTTATTATAGGTGTAATGTTTGTATCAATAGGTATAACACTCAGCTTCATAGATTTTTATTACAAAACTTATCCTTACCCTTATCTTTCATATATTGGAGTATTCTTCATACTGATGGGGTTTTGTGCTTCTGCTTTTTTATACCTTGATAGAGTTGTGCAACTTATGGAAAGATTTATAAAAAGAATTTTTAAGGCTGCCGGTTTTCTATCCTTTGCAGATATACGGAGTAGTTCCTACAGGTTTACCATAGCGCTTGTGAGTGTGGCAATATCTACAGCCCTCATTGTGAGTATGGTTACCCTAATAGATTCATTTAAGATATCACTTGGAAAGTGGATCAATGACAACCTTAAGGCGGATATTTTTATAAAAGCAGCAAGCTGCTCCTCAAATTTTTGTTTCGAGCCGCTAAATGATGGGCTACTGGAGAAGATTAAGTCTCTGGATGGGGTGGCTGCAGTAAGTGCCTTCCGGGCAATGAAGGGGAGCTTTAATGGTAAAGAGATTCTGCTGGGGTTTGGTGACGAAAAGGTCGTAAAAAAATATCACAATGGTAAAGATGATTACGTGGTGACAGATAGCGTTGCTGTTTCTGAATTTTTTAATATTAGATATGGACTTAAAGAAGGGGATACGATAGAAATCGATACCCCGAAGGGGAGGGTAAAGTTTAAAATCAGAGAGGTTTTCACAAGCTATTCAAATCTTAATGGGTTTATAATATTAGATAATTATTTTCAAAAGAAATACTGGGACGAACTAAAATTTACCCAAATTAGCATTTATTTAAAAGAAGGTGTCGATAGGGATCAGGTTTTAAAAAAACTTGAAGATTTAGTGAATGTAAAAGGTGAATTAGATATTTTCGACAATCAGGTTATCAGAAAGAAAGTTTTAAAAATATTTGATAAAACATTTGCCATAACGTATGCCATTCAGGGGATTGCTTTGATAGTCTCTCTTTTGGGAGTTGGTAATATGCTGTATGCAGTTGCCCTTGAAAGAAGGAGGGAGATTAGTATTTTAAAATACCTCGGGACGGATGACAAACTTTTGACAAAGATTTATACTCTTTCCGCCGGATTTGTGGGGGTGGTGGGGACAGTTTATGGGTTTGTCCTTGGGTATATTTTAAGTGTGATCATTGTGAGAGTTGTAAATACAAAATCTTTTGGCTGGTCGATAGCGTTTCATATAGATCTAACTAAAAACTTTTACCTGCTGATCATCCTAGTGTTTTTTGTAATACTTTCTGGATTATTGCCTATTAAAACGATCAAACAGCTTGACCCCAAAAGGTTCGTAACAAATGAATAAATTTATAGAATCTGTTTTTTGGGGATTAACCTTCTTATAAATGGGTATTTATTTTCCATATTGCTTTTTACTTCCAATAGATGTGTGGGTTTTATACCATTTTCTATGGAAATGGCCGCCTCATAATAGGCTGAAATGAGATCGCACTCCTTTAACAGGGATCCATCAACAGGCTCAAAGTGATCTTTATTATACTCTTCGTATATGCTATCTCTTGAAACAAATTTAACATCACTATCAAAAATCTTACATTTAAATTCATCAAACAGTAAGTATCGCATCTCTTCATGCATGAAAGGGGGTAAAAGGGGTAAAAGTTCATTTGTAATATGTTCCTTTTCGATCTTTTTTATGATTTCATCAAGTCCCGCCACCGATTTTTTAACTGGTGAGATAATATCCCTTGTCAATACCTCCGGAAGATCGTGGAAAAGACCAGAAAGGAATGTGTTTCTCTTTAATCTATTGCATACATCTTTTTCGTATAGTTCAAAGTAGCTAAATATGGCCACGGTGTACATATGTCCTAATACCGTTGTTTCAGGTATTCTGGGGGTATTTGCCCATCTTTTTTGATAACGTAGTTGGCCAACGAGATCCACAAAGTTTCTGAGTTTTTCGTTTGTGGTTATAAACTCCCTTACAGAATCCAGTTTATAGTGATTTTTTAATTCAGAGAGGATCTCATTTTTTGTTTTTTCCGCACCGTAGAGGTTCTTATTCATCTCATAAATTATATTGTATTCCCAGTTTGTGGCAAGATAATGGGCGGCTCTTAGTATTCTTTTTTCAAAATTGTCGTTAGTATTTTCGAAATAATCTTCAAATTTTTTGAAAAAGTCGTCGTTTTGAAGACCTGAATTTCTTTTTAGTTCATTTAAGACCCAATTGTTAAGCTCTTTTCCATAAGATTTTACAATTTTATAGTATATAGGTGGCTTAATATCAGTAATGATAACCCTCTGGAGCATTTCAAAGATAGAACCTTCTATAAGTAAGATCCAATTTACATCTCTTTTCCTCTCCTCAAGTTTTGCCAGGATATAAGCGATAAACATTTTGTGTGCCTGTTTATCCAACTCTGAAAATCCCACAGATGGCCTTATGTGGTCGTTCCACCTCTGGATGTTTGCAGCGGAAAAGATGATTTTAATTAATTGATCTTTTAGCATTACTTTTCCTGAACGATATAAGTCCCATTTATAATAACAGATTTTCCATTGTTGTCAATGAAGTAGAGGCTACTACCGGCTCTTGTTATATTGAATCTACCTTCCCATCTTTTGATTACCTGGCCATTGTCTGAATAGAGGGTAATCTCCCTATTTAACCCTATCGTTTCTGCCTCAAAATCTTTAAACTTTTTCTTTTGCTCCATTGTACATGATAGCAAAATCAGAGGAGTAAAAAGAATAATTAATAGTTTTTTCATTATTGTGCCCCTGTGAAATTAATATCATACGCTTTCTGATGTCTTGCACAGTAGTTAAGCTTATTAATGAGTTCGAAAACCCTTCTGACCTCCCGTTCAGTGTTTTCAATCGTACCGGAATTGTCGATTACAAAGGTGGCATATTTCATTTTTTCGTCAAAGCTCATCTGGGAGTCTATGATTTTTTTGGCAAGGGTTTCATCTATGCCGTCCCTTTTTAGAAGCCTCTCAAGTTGTGTTTTTTTATCCACATAGATTAATATTACTGCGTCAAATCGTGTGTAAGTTCCCTTTTCCACTATTAAAGCAGCCTGAGTGATTATGAGATCTTTGTCATTTTTGCTTTTAAAGTTTGAAACGAGTTCTTTTTCGTATTGAAGTATTTTTGGGTGTGTGATCTCCTCCAGCTTCTTCTTTTTATCCGGATTATTGAAGACGATCTCTTTGAGTTTTTTTCTATCTATTTCCCCATCTTTTTCAAGGATCGATTCTCCAAAGTGATCTATTATATCGTTATAAGCAGAACCACCTTTTTTCATTACAGCTCTACTTATCTCATCGGCATCGATCACAAATGCACCCAATTTCTCAAAAAGTCTCCCGACTGTGCTTTTACCAGAAGCAATGCCACCGGTGAGACCAAGGTAACGTATCTTTTTCATTTTAAGCCATAAATTTTATGTATAATATGTATCTTCTCTTCCAATGTGCATGTCGATATCAATTCACATATTTCATCAGGCTTAAAAGATCTACATACCTGAGGTCTGTGTTCATAATCTCCGCATCTTCCATTGGGCAGCAGGTGTGGGCAGGGGGTGCCTGCGGGTTTATTCAACGTGGATATATCGTAGGCTATACAGCAGGCGCCACACATATGACATTTTATCTCACTGTTTGACATAGTTTTTTAATATACCTATCCCGTCCACTTCCACTTCTATTGTATCCCCAACATTCATAGGTCCAACGCCGGATGGGGTGCCTGTGGCAATTACATCACCAGGTAAAAGAGTCATTACATTTGATATAAAGCTTATAAGTTGATATACATTATGAATCATATTTTTTGTATTACCGTTTTGCTTGATAATTCCATTAAGTCTACTTACCACCTCCACACTTAGGGGGTTTAGCTCCGTTTGAATAACAGGGCCTATGGGGCAGAAGGTGTCAAACGACTTGGCGCGGGTAAATTTATTTTCCTTTTTCTGTATATCTCGGGCGGTTACATCGTTTACACATGTAAAACCTAAAATATAATTTTTTGCCTGGTCAGGTGTTACAGCTTTACACCTTTTACCAATTACAACTCCCAGTTCCGCCTCAAAATGTACCTCATGGCTGGCGGAAGGATAGATTATACCATCTTCAGGGCCTATAACAGCTGTGGATGGTTTTAAGAAAATCAGAGGCTCTTCAGGCACTTCGTTGCCAAGTTCTTTAGCATGTTCAGCATAATTTCTACCCACACAGACCACTTTTGATGGTAAGACAGGAGGTAAAAGCTTAACTTTATCCGGATCATATTCATTTGTGGTTACGGTAAAGCCGGTGAAAAATGATCCGATAACCTCTTTAATCTTCCCATTTTCCAGAATACCTTTCTTTTCTTCTTTACCTGATGAGAATCTGCAAAGCTTCATATCCACCTCCGAAAAGTTTTATCTTGAAAGCTGATACTTTTTGATATTCGATAAGTGTGTCTGGTAGTCAATTGAAAAGATATGTGTTCCATCTTTTTTGGAAACAAAATAGATGTAAGACGTTTTTGCAGGTTCCATTACCCCTCTTATTGCCCCAATCGACGGGTTGCATATGGGGGATGGGGGTAACCCTTTGTGCATATATGTGTTGTAAATATTGCTACCGTCCTCTAGGTGGGATCTTTTTAAATTACCATCAAACTTATCACCCAGACCGTATATAATAGTTGGGTCAGATTGAAGTGGCATCCCTTTTCTTAGCCTGTTGTAGAATACTGAAGCTATAATAGGATACTCCGACTCCACAAATGTCTCTTTCTGTATGATTGATGCTAAAATAATCCCTTCGTAAAATGTTAGACCCTGGGCATTTACTTTTTCCTCAAAATCTGGGGGAAGTTTTGACTTAAAATTCATATACGCCTGCTCTATAAAAGTTTCGGCAGTGGTATCAGTTTTAAGAAAATATGTGTCTGGATAAAAAAAACCTTCGAGGGTTTTAAAAGGGTTGCCGGTTAATTTCAGGATAAAATATTTGTCTTTGGTAAGCATTAGAAATCTGTCCACGTCTATGTCTGAATTCTCTTTTAATCTTATGGCAATATCATTTATGGTGAATCCTTCGGGGATGGTAATCTTAAAAACAGATTCTTTTCCTTCTTCTATATTTTTTAAAAATTCGGATATCGTTATATTATCAGCTTTGTAGTAGCCGAATCGCATCTTTTCCGGGAATCGTTTTACCTTTTTTAAATAGTATTCAAATAAAAAGGGGGTTTTGACCCCTTCAAAAATTTTGTTGTAAACACTGGAGAATCTTTCATTTTTTTCGATCTTGACTTTTTTGTTAATCTTTGTGTTGTTTAAAAACTGTTCGTTGTTGTATATCCAGTAGCCGAGAGCAAATGAAAACAAAAATATTGGTACAAGTAGAGCTGTGGCAACCCTGAAAAACATATTACAAAAGCTCTACAAACCTTTTAAAGAGATATTTTGCATCATGGGGGCCGGGACCATTTTCTGGATGATATTGAACTGCGAATATCGGCTTAGTTTTATGTTTGATCCCCTCAACGGTGTTATCGTTTAGGTTTAGGTGTGTTATCTCAAATTTATCGAGTATCTTTTGAATATCGACGGCAAAACAGTGATTCTGGGCGGTTATCTCCACTTTGCCAGTGGTTAAATCTTTAACCGGCTGATTACCACCATGATGACCAAATTTAAGCTTATAAGTGGTTCCACCATGCGCCAATGCAAGTAGCTGATTACCAAGGCATATACCAAATGATGGATATTTTTCGGTCACTTTTGCCACTGTTTCGATGGCATAATATAAAGGTGCCGGATCCCCTGGCCCATTTGAGATAAATACCCCATCAGGTTTAAGTTTTTCAATCACTTCGAAGGATGTTTTGGCCGGAACCACAGTTACCCTGCAACCTTCATCCACAAGATACCTCAGGATATTTCTTTTGATACCGAAATCTAAAGCAACTACATGCTTAGAATACTTCTCAGGTTTATAAAAAGATCCATCAAGCTGCCAGCTACCTTCCAGCCATTCGTAAGATTCACTACAGGTGACATACTGTACTAAATCCTGTCCAACGATGGATGGGATATTTTTTGCTTTTTGCTTCAAGCTCTCTATATCGTTGTCAATTGTGGATATAACCGCATTCATTGAACCAGCTTCTCTGATATGTCTAACCACCATTCTGGTGTCTATCCCTTCAATTCCTATGATACCATGCTTTTTTAAGAAGTCCCCCAAGGATGATGTGGCTCTATAGTTTGAATAGATGGGGCTATATTCTTTTACTATAAAAGCTGAAACAAAAGGTTTTATAGATTCAAAGTCCTCTTCGTTTATACCATAATTCCCTATTAATGGGTAGGTCATGGTCACCATCTGCCCATAATAGGAAGGGTCTGTCAAAATCTCCTGATAACCTGTCATGGAGGTATTAAATACTACTTCACCGGTGGATTCTCCATCTGCACCGAAGCTTTTCCCTTCTAATACCAGGCCATCTTCAAATACTAAAAAAGCTTTAGACATAACTTCCCCTCAGAATTTTTAACTAATTTATTACATAATAATCGATATTGCAAGTTTTTTTATATATGCTATAAAAGAGGAAAATATAAATCGATTAAGGAAGCTGATGGAAGAGATACTTTTAAGACTTATACTGGATTACGGTTATTATATACTTTTTATCTGGAGTATCATGGAAGGTGAGCTGGGGCTTGTTATGGCTGGTATCCTTTCGTATACGGGGGATATGAATATATTTTACGCTATTTTGGTGGCTGGTTTAGGGGGATTTACAGGGGATCAAATATTTTTTTACATTGGTAGATTCAATAGAAATTACGTTCAAAAAAAGTTTTCAAGACACCGGAGAAAATTTGCTATGGCAAGCCTTTTGCTCAATAAATATGGTTGGTATATAATTTTTATCCAGCGGTATATGTATGGACTGAGAACGATCATCCCGATAACTATAGGTACCACAAAGCTATCCTGGAAGAAGTTTGCCATTATAAATTTAATTAGTGCATTCATCTGGGCATCGATTACAATTGTATTAGCCTACTGGTTTGGTGATTATCTACTAGCTATATTGCATTATTTAAAAAAACATTGGTATGTGGCTTTTCCTACTGCAGGTTTAATTTTTTATTTAGTAATAAGGTACATAAAAAAAGCCGCTGAAAAACGATCATTTGGAAAATAGCAGTATTATTGAAAAGAATATAATGGATGCCGTTACAAAATTTCGGATAAATTTTGCCCCTTTGTTAATACTGAAACTGGCACCTATTATCCCCCCCAGAATATTTCCTAAACCTAAAGAGATCCCCATCATATAATCAATTTTTCCAGATGTTATAAATACTGGTAAGGCCGCAACAGTTAATATAAACACTATAAAAACCTTCACAGCGTTACCTTTCACAAGGTCGTATCCAAGTAATGTGGTACCTGCCAGAAGTAAAAAACCTACACCCGCCTGTATGAAACCACCGTAAAGACCTATTACAAAGAAAATGATAAAAGATAATACAGAATAGAGATATCTGTTTTGTATCTTGATGGTTTTTGTGGGATTGAAAATGGTAAGTATTGTAATGGCAAACATAAAGATGGCAAGGTATTTGGTAAAGCTTTTGTCACTGATCATTACAGCTACTTTTGCCCCTGTGATACTGCCCATGACGACGGGAATCGAAATGAGAAGTGCAAATTTTACTGGGAAATGTCCTGCGGATATATATTTTATAATGGCGGAAATGTTCTGTAAGAGGATTCCTATCCGGTTTGTTCCATTTGCCACGGTGGCTGGTAGGCCGAAGAATATCAAGAGGGGAAGTGTCAGAAAAGATCCCCCTCCACCTAACACGTTTATAAACCCTGTAAGTGTCCCAACCAAGAAGAGCATAACCATTTTAAACATATCAACTCCGTGAAGAAAATATATTTAATAGACAGATACCTATTTTTGTTAATTTAGATTTAAAAAATAGTATTGCATAATACTTTAATTAGTGTAAAATGCAAGCAGATTTTTGAATTAACATATTTGGAGGTTGTGTATGGGACTAAGAAGTTTTTTGCTGGAAAAAATACAAAAGGTTACAGTAGGTAAAAGGAAAGAGATTCAGAAAGATATATGGGTAAAGTGTGATAAATGTGGTGAAGTAAGCTACAAAGATGATATAATAAATAATTTTCATACCTGCCCCGCCTGTGGTTATCATTTCAAAGTGGGGGCTATGGATAAAATAAATATGATAATAGATGCGGGATCTTTCGTGGAAATAGATGCCAATCTAAAATCTCTGGATCCTCTCCAGTTTAAGGATACTAAAAAGTATATAGATAGGATAAGGGATACCGTAAAGAAAACCTCCTTAAACGAGGCTTTTATTTCTGGATATGGTACAGTATACAAAAAGACTGTCCATATAGGGGCTTTTGAGTTTTCCTTTCTGGGTGGTAGTATGGGGAGCGTTGTTGGGGAGAAGATCACAAGACTTATAGAATCTGCAATAGCAAATAAAAACCATGTAATTACGATAAGTTGTTCAGGTGGCGCCAGAATGCAGGAGAGTATCCTTTCCCTTATGCAGATGGCAAAGACTTCTGCAGCTCTAAAAAAACTGTCAAACGAAGGGCTTGCCCATATCTCTATCCTTACCGATCCAACCACTGGTGGGGTTACGGCAAGTTTTGCCATGCTGGGGGATGTACATATAGCCGAACCAGGAGCACTGATAGGTTTTGCCGGGCCAAGGGTTATCGAGCAGACTATACGGCAGAAACTTCCGGAAGGGTTTCAGACTGCCGAATTCCTGTTACAACACGGTATGGTGGATATGGTGCTTCATAGAAAAGAATGGAAGGATACTATCTATAAACTACTACAATTTTTTGGATAATTTGCACTAAAATATCCTTTACCATTTATGGATAATTTTTTCCATTATACAAAAGAGTTTCAAACTATCGATTTTTCCCTTGATAGGATAAGGATGGCTGTGCTGGATGCAGCCATAGATTTAAAGCGGCTTGGGAAGGTCATACACATAGCTGGCACAAATGGCAAAGGGAGTACGGCGTTTTTTATTGCCCAGATTTTACAAAAACAGAACTTTAAAACAGCCCTTTACACTTCTCCCCATATAGAATCTATAACCGAAAGGATAAAGCTTGACCTTAACGATATAGAAGAAGAATTTTTTGATAAAACATTTGAAGCGATGAAACCTTTGATATCAAAATATAGACTTACCTTCTTTGAGGCATTGACTCTTATAGCATTTAAAGTATTTGACGATTTTAATCCAGACTTTACCATTCTGGAAACAGGTATGGGGGGAAGGCTTGATGCCACGAATATTGTGGATGAAAAGATTCCGGTAATTACATCCATTTCTCAGGATCACTCAGATTTTTTAGGTAAGAATATTTATCATATTACGGATGAAAAACTTGCAATCGTTAAGGACAACGATCCTGTTTTTGTGGGAAAAAACCCTGAATTCTTGATGGAATATATATTTAAAAAGTTGGATGATAAAAGAATCATTTCTGTCCAGACGGAGGATGGTGGATCTTCTTTGCCGAAGCCTTATTCCTATAATTTTAATCTTGCCAAAAGTGTTGTTTCGTATTTAGTTAATAGAGATATCCCTTATGACGATTATAAGCTTCCTCCATGTCGGCTGGAGCGTATAGGGCGATTTATATTGGATGGTTCCCACAACCCCTCAGGACTTATTAATACCATTTCAAACTTCGATTCAGATACTGTAATTTTTTCCTGTACAAAAGATAGACCTTTTGAAAAAATGATTAACATACTGAAAGTAAAATTTAAAAATATAATCCTCACAGAGATACCGAATAATGGTAGAACTATATATATAGAAAGTGTGAAAGCCGATAAGGTATTAAAGATAAAAAATCCAATGGATGCGGTGGATAAATCAATTTACATTTCTGGTAAATCTGATATAATAATAATCGGTTCGTTTTATCTATGTGGTTACTTAAGAAAATATGTAAAGGGGTTTTGTGGTTAGATTTTTTCTGTGTTTAATTCTGCTTTTACAAACTGTTTTATCCTTTGCGGAAAAGGTTACAATAGAGTCAGATAAAATTTACACCATAGATAATACCACGTATGCGGAAGGTTCTGTGCTTATACTATACAGTGATATGGTTGTAACATCCGACAATGCCACATACTTTAAAAATATAAATGTTGTGGAGTTATCTGGAAATGTCGTTTACAAAGATAAAGAAAATATCATAAGGGGAAGTTTTGCCCGGATAAATCTGGATAATAAGAGTGGATATTTTGAAAAAGGGAAGGGGTTTTATGCCCCCTGGAGCTATTTCAGTGCGGATAAGCTTGAAAAGCTTGAAGGGAATACCTTTCTGCTGGATAATGCCACAATATCCGCCTGCTCTGGAGATGTTCCGGATTGGTCATTTTCCGCCAATAAGGCAAGAATCGATTTAGGTCAGTATTTTAGAGCCAAACATTCCTTTGGCAATTTAAAAAATGTTCCTGTGGCTTATTTTCCCTATTTTGTCTGGCCGATAAAAAAGGATAGGGAAAGTGGCTTTCTCGTGCCGCAATTTGGATTCAGCAGTACCAAAGGGCTCTTTATAACACCAAAGTATTTCTGGGCAATGGACGTGGACAAAGATATGACCACGGGGGTAAATCTTTTTACCAATAATGGAGCAATGATTTTAAATGAATTTCGTTATGCAGTAAGTAAAAAGGAGAATATACATCTTATCGGAGAATTTATCGATGATAGGGATTCTGAAGCAGATAAAAGCTCAAGGTGGCGTTTATACGGCGTAGGGAATAGATTTATTGCTGATAATCTTGAGTTTAAATTTAACATAAATTATGTATCCGATTTTAGATATAAAAGGGATTTCAAAGATTACAACATGGTGGATAAGCTTCCGGGAATGGATCCAGATAAGAATGAATATATTGCGGAGCTCAGACTCAATTATTATACAAAATATTCAGATTTGTCAATAAGATATAAAGATAGTATGCAGTATTACGATTATACTGATAATTATCGTAAAGACAACCTTTATCAAAAGCCAAATATCCAGGCGGAGAAATATGGGATAGATCTACGTTATATTAAACTGGACTATCTTGCAGATTACAATAGTGTTGAGAAAAAAAGTATGACTTTCTATAGTGAAAATAACAAAACAAAAAATGTATTTTCCTACGATAGATATAACACAAAGGTCAAACTTTACAAACCATTCAATCTCAAAATTGCCACATTTACACCATTTTACACTCAGTATATCACATACTGGAGAAACTTCGATTATAAGTTGAATAAAACAGATATTCAGGAAACCTCATTACACAAAATCGAAACAGATGAGGATTCAGCTAACAGGTATATTTACTCCATAGGCTATGGGTTGAGTTTAAATGAAATCTACAAAAATTATACTATTTTCCGTCATTCAATATACAACACTTTTGAATATATTCAGACCCCAAGGCTTGATCAGTCGGCACTTCCCAACAATATCGACTATGACCAGATATCCCAGGAGAAGATGTATAGATATACGATGACCAATTATTTTAGAAGTGATAATGTTAGCATAAAGTTTGAGGTAATTCAGGGGTATGATCAGACTCTTAATGATGATAAGTTTTCACCTATACATACGAAGCTCAATCTCACCTATGCAAAATGGCTATCTTTTGATCTTGAAAATAAATATAACTACTATACCAGTAAGATAGATTACTACAAAAAAGCAGCTACGATTAATTATGATAACTATTATCTTTCATATACACAATCTTACGATAAAGCTATTACTTCCGGGGATAATGAAAATGCCGGGTTGAAGTTTGGGGGAAAGTTTGAAAAGTTTGATTTTGAAGTTTATAAAAAACTCGGCTCTGCAAACAATAATTTCAAATTCTCACCCTTTGATCTAAATTCAAGGGAATTTTACCTGAAAATATTATATAAATCGGAATGCTGGAACTTAGGGTTTTTGTATAAACAGGATGATTATCTTGACCTAACAAAAACAGGCAGCGATAAGAAAAGAGAAAAAGTAATATTTATTCTGCTGGAGTTAAAAGGGATTGGAGGAACTCAGAGGGAGGTTTATAGGAACTGATGAAAAGGAATATTTTCATTACTGGAGCATTGGGTTTTCTTGGTTTTAATCTTGGTAAGCTTCTGGCAGAAAATTTCCCAATGTACAACGTGGTGGGTATTGATAATGAAAAGGATGAAAAATATGCCCATAATAAAGAGATTTTAATCAATTATCCAAACTACTATTACATAAAAGGTGATATTCTAAATAAAAAACTGTTAAGGGATATTTTCCTTCAAAACCACACTACTTTGAGCAGTATTTCAGAAATCCATGGAATAGATATCGTTTATACAACTGCATTTGAATCGATGCTACATGATATTTCTGAAGATGGTCTGGAATATTATCAGAATAACATACTTGGTACTTTGAATATTGCAATGGAGTATATCTTAGCAAAAAATGAGATCAAACGACTTGTGTATCTTAGTTCGATATACGTTTATGGGTTTACCGCTGAAGATAAACTTTTAAAAGAAGATATCCCTCCCAACCCTGTCACTAAGAATGCCTCCATAAAGCTGTCTGTGGAGCATCTTTTAAAATCACTGCATCTAAATTTCAATCTTCCCATTACAATTTTACGTATCCCATCTTTTTATGGGTATGGAATGAAAGGGGATCATCTATTGATGAATATAATAAATGCCATTATAGAAAATCGTAGCATAGAGGTGAATTTTTCGGAGAAATCGTTCATCAATGCTATATTTTACGAGGATCTGCTTATTGGGCTTGAAAAATTGATTACATACAGATCAAAAAGTTTTGACATTTTCAACATGGGTGGGGTTAACGTATCGTTAGGGGAATTTGTAAGGACTGTTGTGGATGTGTTCAGTTATCTTACCGGAGAAGAAAGAAGTGTAGAATTAATTAGATTTAACAGTAAATTACATAAAAACTGTTGTGTTTCATCCGATTATGCGTATAAGGTGTTAAAATGGAAAAACTGGACAGAACTCTATTGGGGTTTAGAAAAAACCTTAAAGGCTATCTTAGATGAAAAAAGTTGTTCTTAGCTTTCTGTTGGTCTTTTTTACCATCAACCTCTGGGCTGCTACATCTATAGGAGTTGGCAGTTCATCTATGGATGGGGGGATAAGGGTAGCCGATAAAAGAGCCCTGAACAATGCTCTCATCAATGCCATCTCATCCTACTATTCTGAATCTTCCGAAAGTGAAAAAAATATTACCATGGAACATCTGAAATTGATAAAAAAATTTAGAATACTTGAAAGAGGTGTGGAAAATGGTAATGTTTACTACAAGGTGGAGGCAGAGTTTGATGAGATAGGATCGGTTAATATTGCAAATAAAGTAAATCCCAACACATTGGTATATTACATAAAAATAGATCCTTCTTTAAAAGAGTTTCAAGATCTATTCGCAAAGGACGCAAAAAAGATATTAGAGGGGAATAATCTTTCTTTGAAATATCAGGAAGATTTTATTGTAAATGTTGATAAATCAGGCAATCCCGAACAGGCTTATGCAATTTTTAGTATTACTAAGAGTAGATATCTGCTGCATACAACGCTTAAAATAGAGAAATCGAAAACATCCAATTTACTTGTTTCGGAAACCTATTTTTATACCAAAAAAGATACTTACCCTGTGATAAGAGCTGAATCGACTGTTACCAAAATGAATACTGAAGGGGTTGAGGAGGCTTTCAACAAGGTTTATCAAACAACCGTTTCGTATATTATCTCCAATTTTATAAAAAATCAGATAACAGCCGACCAACATGAAAATAGATTTGATCTGGTATTTATAAACTTCAAATCCTTTAATCAGGTTATGGGTGTTATGGATTATTTGCGTTCTAAAGGGTTTTTTACCACTGTAAAGGTTAAGTCTGTTGTAACCGGAAAGGCGGAGTTTGAAATGGTCACAAAATCAAATTTAGAGGCTATTAAAAAAGTTGTGGAAGATCGATTGAAGGACCAACCCCATAATCTGTCTATAGAAGATAATGTCCTCATTCTGGAGTTTCAATAGCTTATGATAAAGCAGATTTTAGATGTATTAAAACCCAAAAGAAAGATACTAATTCTCACGCATAACAACCCGGATCCAGATACTCTTGCGGCTGCATTTGGATTAAAGTTTATCCTTTATAAACTCCTGCAGAAAAGATGTACAATTGCGTATCATGGTATCATAGGTAGGGCAGAAAACCGTGAGCTTGTAAGACAATGTAATATAGATATATACCCATCAACCATGCTTGATTTTTCAAGGTATGATGGGCTTGTGGTGGTGGATACTCAGCCCACTGCTGGAAATGTTTATATCCCAAAGGGGTTTTTCCCTGATGTGGTGGTGGATCACCATAATTTTAGAGATCCTACAAAGCAGGTTAAAGTTTACGATGTAAGGCTCGAATATGGAAGTACCAGCTCCATAATAGTTGAATACTGCAAAGAGCTGGGATTGATATGCGAACAGGATGTGGCCACGGCACTTTTCTATGGAATACGCACAGACACTGTGGGGGCAGGTAGACAAAACAACAGGATAGATCTATCAATGATGAGCTACGTATTACCCCATATATCACTTAAAAAGCTTTCTAAAATAGAGACCCCAGAATTACCAAAATATTATTTTAAGAATATCAAGATCGCTTTAGAGAATGCATTGATATACAATGACCTGATATTTTGTGATCTAAAAGATGTGCGAAATGCTGATCTCATAGCGGAGACTTCTGATTTTTTCCTGAGGATGAGGGATATAAAATGGTCTTTTGTGATAGGGAAAGTAGATGATATGGCATTTTTTTCTTTAAGATGCAAACAGGCCAAGAGAAAGGTGAGTATGATTGCCTTGGGTATTGTAAAAGGGGTAGGTACCGGTGGTGGTCATATGAAGTCGGCTGGCGGTCAGATACCTATAAAAAAAGGTTCTAACTACGAAGAATATGTATTAGAAATAAAGAAACGATTAATGAGGAAAATAAAAATAAAAGGTTCAGATGCAAAAACTATTTGACAAGATGCAATATAGATATATTTTAATTTAAAAAAATAAGGAGGAAACTATGCAAAAGTATATCTGTACAATATGTGGTTACGATCCTGTATTGGGGGATCCAGAAAACGATGTGGCAGCTGGAACAAAATGGGAAGATGTCCCTGAGTCATGGGTATGTCCTGAATGTGGTGCACCAAAAGACAGCTTCGAGCCAACTAATTAATAATTTTTAGAAATTGTTGAATGTTTAAAAATAGAGCTGTGGGGAGTTATCCCCACTTTTAAACATTCTTATGTATCTAATGGAGGCCACAAATGAAAGGGATTAAAATTCGTGAAGATATATATTGGGTGGGGGTTTATGACCCTAATCTGGAAATTTTTGATATTGTAATTCCAACAGAACATGGTACAACTTACAATAGCTATTTAGTTATAGGTAAAGATAAGACTGCTCTCATCGAAGCAAATAAAAAGCTTTTTACTGACACTTATATAAAAACGGTTGAATCTATAAAGCCCATAAAAGAGATAGATTACATAATCTTAAATCATAATGAACCGGATCACTCCGGTACTCTTCCGGCAATCCTTGAACTAAATCCAGATATCGAGGTGATATATTCCAAAACGGCAAAAGTTTTTGTTCAAAACATTGTGAATAGTGAATTTAAAGGTAGAGCAGTGGGGGATGGTGATAAAATTGATTTAGGTGGAAAGACGCTGAGGTTTTTCCATACACCATTTTTACACTGGCCAGATACGATGTTTACATATCTTGAAGAAGAGCAGATTCTGTTTCCATGTGACTTTTTAGGTGCTCACTATTGTCCTCAGGAGATTGGAAAGATCTTCAACGATGAAATGGTGGATAAGGAAAGTGCACGGGAGGCCTTTGTTTTCTATTACAAGTCTATAATGAGACCATATAAGGAGCATATATTAAACGCACTTAAAAAGATAGATGGTTTACCTATATCGATGATATGCCCATCCCACGGGCCTATAATAAGATGTGATCTGGATTTTTACCTTAATTTTTACAAAAATCAAGCAAGTAGATACTATTTAAATAACCCCACAAGGCAGATAACAATGGTGTACGCTACGGCATATGGGAACACCAAAATGCTTGCGGATCGGATAAAGGCAGGTATTGAGGATACAGGGGTTCCTGTTAAAATGTTTGATGCTGCAGAAGCAAATATAGATGATATAATAGATGAAATTGAAGTGTCCCACGGATTACTCATGGGTACAGCAACTATCAATGCTAAAGCCCCTAAACCTATATTTAATATATTTTCTGAGCTTGTTGTGCTTAATGTGTCAAATAGAAAAGCAGGTGTTTTCGGGTCATACGGCTGGAGTGGTGAAGGGATAAAGATGTGTGAAGATATATTGAAAACTATGAGGATGAAACTTCCGCTTGAATCTTTTAAAGTTCAGATGACACCTTCCGAAGAGGAACTCCAGAAAGCATTTGAATGGGGTCGAGAATTTGGCATGAAGGTTCTGGAAGGATAGATTTACCTTGGGTGAAGGGATCTTCACCCAATTTTTTTATTCCAATATGACACCGCAGGAGATAATTGAGAAGATACTGAAATCAAGGGGCATCAGAGATTTTGAACGGTACTTCAATCCTAAGCCTAAGTATCTCGAAAAGTCAACAAACCTTGTATCTATAGATCAGGCTCGATTAATCGTTGAAAAATTGAAGCAATCCAGATTAATATTACTTTACAGTGACTACGATGTGGATGGTGTGACATCTTCAGCTGTTTTCAGCAGGTTTTTAAATGATGTGGGGATTAAAAATTATAAGGTGGTGATTCCGGATAGATTTAAAGATGGATACGGGCTTAATCTTGAAAAGATCAAGAAGGAATTTAAGTCAAACCCTTTTGATATGCTTATCACTTTTGATTGTGGAATTGGGTCTGTGGATGAAGTGGAGTATTTGAAGCAACTTGGAGTCTTTGTTGTCATTACAGACCATCATCTACCACAGGACAAGATCCCTTCTGCTGATATAGTTATAAATCCTAAATTATCTTCCACAGAAGAGAAAGGTGATTACCATCTTTGTGGCTGTGGTGTGGTTTTTAAGTTGATACATGTTTTAAAAGTATTGTGGGGTCTTGATAGCGTTGATTTAAAGAAATATCTGGAACATGTGGCGATTGCCACCATTGCCGACATTGTCCCACTTATTGGAGACAATAGGATATTGGTAAAAAATGGTTTAGAAGTGATAAATGAGACCCCATCAGAAGGTGTCAAAGCACTCATTAATGTATCTGGCTTAAAATCTGCTTTAAATTCTTACCATATAGGTTTTATAATAGGGCCCAGAATCAATGCAAGTGGTAGGCTTGATATTGCTGATACCAGCTATTATCTGTTGATGCAAAATTGTGAAGATACTGCAGCAAAATACGCCAAAATCTTAGAAGAAATCAATCAGGCAAGAAAAAAGGAATGTGATGAGATATTCAAAGAGGCACTCTGTTTAATACCCCAGATTCCTAAATATGGTATATGTCTTTATAAAAGTAGCTGGAACAAAGGGGTAATAGGGATTGTTGCTTCACGTCTTGTGGAAAGATTCAATCTACCAACGATAATATTCGGTACAAGTGTCGGTAGAAAAGATGATGGTGGGATAATAAGTGGCTCCGGCAGATCCACCGATGATCTGAATCTACATGAACTACTGGTGGAGATCGATAGGCAATATCCAGGGTTGATGATAAGATATGGGGGGCATGTGAAGGCATGTGGATTATCCATATATGAGGAGGATTTTGAGGTTTTTGTGGAAGCATATACAGGTATCTTACAAGATCTAAATATAGATAATAGAAAAAAAATATGTTATGATATGGAGTTGAGTTTTGCAGATATAAATTTTGAGCTAATTGATTACATTAAAAAGATGGAGCCGTTTGGATATGGTAATGAGATGCCTAAATTTTTATTCACAAATGTGGAGGTTATCGATTTTAGGAAAATGGGGGATGGGAATCATTATAGTATAAATCTACGACAGGATGGTTGTACTATCAGGGGGGTATGGTTTAATGGGGATGAACAAAAGATCACAGATAAATTAAATATCATAGGTGTTCCTATAATCAATGAGTACAACAATAATAGATATCTACAGATAAGAATAAGAGATATTGTTTAAAGCTCAAGGAAAAAAGATACAAATACCGGTACCAGGGCACTTAATATAAAACCATGCAGGAAAGCTACTACCGCCGCTTCATCACCGGCATACTTTTGAATTATTGGCAAGGTGGTGTCCATTGATGTGGCGCCTGCCGGAGGTATGGCTATAAAAGGGCCCAAATATTTTGAAATTATAGGTATTGCCAAAATGCTCATCGATTCCCGGAAAACATTTGATAGGAAAGCGATGGAACCAAGATCTGAACCTGCAGATTTGGATATGATAACAGCAGATAGCGAATACCATCCAAAACCGGAAGCAATAGCCATAGAGTGTTTGATACTTATTGGTATTAAAAAGGATGCGACAAATCCTCCAAAAAGGGTTCCAATTATAGTCCCAAGGGGAATTAAAAAAGCGTATCTATCGGCGGTGAATAGTCTTTTCAGTGCTTCAGTATCTCTACCTATATCAAACCCCACAATAAAAAGAAGTAAATAAAGAGCGTAGTCGGTAATATCGGATGAATAGGATAAAAAAAAGTGAGGTAGAAGATTTAATTGGGATGAAATAGCTCCTGAGATCACTGCAATAATCATTAAAAAGATCATTTCTGTTTTCCGAAAAGTTTTACAATTGCATACACAAAAGTAATGCTAAAAAAAACTGCTAATGAGGATATAATAAATGCAATAAATCCGAAATTTAAAATCTTTATTTTCAAATCGGGGTCTTTTCCTATACCGATACCCATGAAAAAAAGTAGTATAATTACGCTAAAGTTCAAGATCCACTTATTTGCCCCTTTTATGTCAATCTGTTTTGTGACAAAGCCCAGTGCCGATCCAATTAACAAAAAAAATAGATATTTAGCCATAAGTTATACTTTTATTTCCACTTTTACACCCAAAAGATCTCTGTATTGGTCTAAAATTGGATTAACTTCATCATTAATAAATTCTTCCACCTGATGTGGTGCTCTACCAATAAAATCTAATGGATTAACAATTTTTAAAATCTCTTCCTTGCTGAGGGGGATATTTTCATCATTTGCAAGGCGATCCAGAAGATCGTTTTGACCACCTTCCATTTTCACGATTCTACCAGCATCCATTGAATGCTTGCGGATCAATTCATGCATCTTTTGCCTATCGGCACCTCTTTTTACTGATTCCATAATGATATTTTCTGTAGCCATAAATGGTAGCTCTTCCATGATATGCTTTTCTATGATTTTTTTATAAACCACAAGTCCGTCTGTGATATTGATTAAAAGCTGTAAAATGGCATCTATAGCCAAAAAAGATTCCGGTATTACTACTCTTCTATTTGCCGAATCGTCAAGGGTTCTTTCAAACCACTGTGTTGCATGGGTTAGATATGGGTTGATGGAATTTGTGATGACGAGTCTTGCAAGGGAGCAGACCCTTTCACTTCGCATCGGATTTCTCTTGTATGCCATGGCACTTGAACCTATCTGGTGTTTTTCAAATGGTTCTTCAACCTCTTTGAGGTTTTGCAGAAGTCTTATATCTGTGGCCATTTTATGGGCAGATTCGGCAATGCCGGCTAGGACTTTAAGCACCTGTGTATCCTGTTTTCTCGTATATGTTTGACCTGTTATAGTAAGCACTTTGTCAAAACCCATTTTTTTGGAAACAAGTCTGTCAAGCATTCTAACCTTTTCATGATCACCATTGAAAAGAGACAGAAAAGATGCCTGAGTTCCTGTGGTACCTTTTACACCTCTAAATTTTAGATTGGATGAAACGTATTCAAGATCTGCAAAGTCGAGTAAAAAATCCTGAAGCCAGATGCAGGCTCTTTTACCCACTGTTGTCAGCTGAGCTGGCTGAAAATGTGTAAAACCGAGAGTTGGTAAGTTTTTGTATTTTAATGCAAATTCTTTAAGATTGTGTATCAGGTTGACCATCTGTTTTTTGATAAGGTTTAGCCCCTCTTTCATGATGATAAGGTCTGTGTTGTCCCCTACGTAAGCGCTTGTGGCACCGAGGTGAATTATTGGCATTGCTTTGGGGCAGACTTTACCAAAGGTATGCACATGCGCCATTACGTCATGTCTAAATTTCTTTTCCATCTCTTTGGCATATTCAAAATCTATGTTATTTAAATTGTTACGCATCTCCTCTATCTGTTCATCTGTGATATTAAGCCCAAGCTCCTTTTCTGTTTCGGCAAGAGCTACCCATAGCTTTCTCCATGTAATAAATTTTTTCAAAGGGGAAAAAAGCTCCATCATTTCCGGGCTTGCATATCTTTCTGTAAGTGGATTTACATAATGTGAGTGGTTCATATCCTCTCCAAACTTTTTTAAAAGATATTAAACAATAATAAGATTTTTTTCAAGAGAATGTTTTTATACTTGATTTTTTCAAATGATGTATTATAATTAAGCGTAACTTAAACTCTGGAGGTTAATTATGAGTAAAAAAGTAACAAGGAGACAGTTTTTAAAAACTGCTGGAGCAGCCACTGCCGCCGGTGCAGCAATGACAATAGGGGCACCAGCTATTCACGCGTCTCAGAAATACCTTTGGAAAATGGTAACAACATGGCCACCTAATTTCCCGGTTATGGGTGAGGGGGCTGTAATGCTTGCAAAATGGATAGAAACAATGTCAGAAGGAAGATTGAAGATTCAGGTTTATGGTGCAGGTGAGCTAGTTCCAGCTCTGGAAGCATTCAATGCAGTTAGTTCTGGTACTGTGGAGATGGGTCATGGAGCATCATACTACTGGGCTGGTAAGTCTCAGGCGGCTCAGTTTTTTGCGGCCGTTCCATTTGGATTAAATGCTCAAGGTATGAATGCCTGGCTTTATGCTGGTGGTGGCCAGCAGCTCTGGGATGAAGTATATGCAGCGTTCAATCTTAAACCATTTGCAGCTGGAAATACAGGGGTTCAGATGGGGGGATGGTTCAGAAAAGAGATAAAATCAGTGGCAGATATTAAAGGTCTTAAAATGAGGATCCCTGGTCTTGGTGGAAAAGTTATTACCAAGCTTGGTGGTTCATCCATAAATGTGGCTGGCGGTGAGATCTACTCAAACCTTGAAAGAGGGGTAATAGATGCCACCGAATGGGTTGGGCCATACCATGATTATCTGATGGGATTTTACAAGGTTGCAAAATTTTACTATTACCCAGGATGGCATGAGCCAGGTACAGTACTTGAGTCTTTTGTGAATAAAAAAGCTTATGATGCGTTACCAAAAGACTTACAGGAGATAATCACCACCGCAATGTATAGATCAAATGCATGGATGCTCGCCACATTTGAATCCAAAAATAACGAGTACTTATATAAACTGACTCACGAACACAAAGTTAATCTTAAACCTTTCCCAAAAGATGTTATGGAATCATTCAGAAAAGCTTCAGTGGAAGTTATCTCTGAAATTACATCCAAAGATCCGATATCCAAAAAGGTATTTGATCATTTCACTGCTTTCAGCAAAAAAGTTGACGCTTGGGCAAAAATCTCTGAGATACCATACTATACGTCTATTATGTAATAAAAAAGCCGGGGTTTCCCGGCTTTTTATTTTATTCTGATAATACCTTAGGCAACCACAGAGCAAGCTGAGGATAGTATATCACTATTCCTACAGCTATAACCTGAAGTATTATAAAAGGGACTATCCCTTTATATATGTGATTTATTGTAACCTCTTTTGGGGCTACACTTTGTAGATAGAATAATGAAAATCCAAATGGTGGGGTAAGGAAGCTCGTCTGAAAATTAAGTCCAATAAGGACCCCTATCCATAGTAGGTCAAGACCCATACTCTGGAAAATAGGTCCTACTATTGGCAGAACTATAAAGGAGATTTCAATGTAATCTATGAAGAAGCCAGCTATGAAAATCAAGACGTTTACCATGATCAAAAATGTAGTGGGACTCATATTTGTCTTTTCTATGAATTCTATAATAAACGTATCCCCATGCATTCCTCTGAAAACAAGACCGAAAGCTGTTGCTCCAATTAAAAGGGTAAATACCATTGCGGTAAGGTTCATCGTATCATACATTACCGCCATTGCTTTTTCATAACTTAAGCTTCTTTTGGCAAGAGCAAGTAGAGTGGCACCGAAGGCTCCAATAGCAGCTGATTCTGTGGGGGAAGCTATCCCTGCGAATATGGAACCCAATACCGCCACAATAAGAGCCATAGGAAGTAAAAAGGCAAAAAATATTCTTCTAAACATATTATCACTTTTAAATTTAGCAAGTTCCTCTTCAGGCATTGCTGGTACCTGTTCACCTTTGAATATCGCTATAACAATAACATATAAAAGATATAATCCCACAAGTAAAAAACCGGGGATAAATGCCCCAAGATAGATATCTCCAATGGACAGGTTGAAAACACTCGCAATTATTACTAATGCAACGCTCGGTGGAATTATCTGCCCCAATGTTCCTGCAGCACAGATGATTCCACATGATAACGGTATATTATAGCCTCTTTTTATCATAGTAGGAAGGCTCAATAGTCCCATGGTGACAACGGTGGCCCCGACTATTCCTGTGGCTGCGGCAAGCATTGCACCCACGAGTATTACAGATATTCCCATACCACCTCTGATCTTGCCAAAGAGCAAAGCCATCGTTTCGAGCATTTCTTCTGCAATACCTGACTTTTCAAGCATCACGCCCATGTAAACAAAAAGAGGTATTGCCACCAAAACAAAATTTGTAACTCCACCCCATATCCTGAGAGGCATCAGGTTAAAAAGCTCAGGTCCAAAGTTTATTAACCCTAAAATCATCGATACTCCCCCAAGGGTAAAAGCCACAGGGAATCCTATAAGTAAAGCACCAAAAACGGTTATGAATAATATCAATGCGCTCATCATTTGCTCCTAATGCCTTGTTTTTTCTGTGTAATATGATGTATCCCCTTTAAGGGTTAACAATGCCTTTAAAAACATAGATATCCCCTGGTTTATCATGAGAATAAAGCAAAAAGGGATCATGGCTTTGAGTAGGTATCTTGCGGGTAATCCTCCTGGATCTGGGGATCCTTCGCCAAATTGCCATGAGGAGATGACAAAATCTTTTGAGGTGTATATTATAAAAATGCTAAATGGTATCAGAAGGATAATAACTCCCATTAGGTCGATTAAAGCTCTTTTTCTGGGAGATAGTTTAGAGTAAATTATATCCACCCTAACATGGCCGTTTTGTCTTAGAGTATATGCTGCTCCAAATAGGATTACCAATGCAAAGATATGCCACTCCAATTCCTGAATCCAAATTTTACTGCTATTTAGTAAATATCTCGTGAATACATCATAAATAATAACAAGTACAAGAGCTGAAGTTAGCCATGCTGCAATGTAACCAAAAAAACCGCTAATCTTATCGCAAATATTAATAATGGTTTTCATCTGGTCTGAAGCCTCCTGTTCATTTTTATGAAATTCTGTTTTTTAATCGTGTTAAACTATAAACTATATTTAATTATGTTGTCAATACTAAAAAGAGTCTATTTGTGAGGTTTTTGATATTATTTAAACATTTAGTGAAAAAAAATAATATTATCTATTCGTCAAGTCTTCAAGTGCCCTGAGAAGTTCTGGAAGTAGCTGTTTTTTTCTCGATAAAACGCCAGGCAAATCATATGAATTATCATCCAATTTTTTGTATTTGATGATTTTTTCTAATGGTTTATATTCTGTTGTGAGAAGTATGCTATTTTCTGTTATTATATCAGTCACAAGCAGCATTGCCAAATGTAAATTATTTTTAGTTTTGATATTCTCGAGTTCTGAAATTAAGTTTGGCTTAACTTCTTTTAGTTCACCTATGTTCACCACTTCCACTTGACCCACCCCAAAAGAGATTCCAAACTCTGTATACATTTTAAAATCTGCATTAATGATATCTGAAGCCGTTCTATTTTTTAAACTATCCGTTGAAGAAAAGATCTCTTTTCCGTATTCGATATAGTCAAAATTTCCAATTTTGGATAGATCTTCTAATGCCTCTTTATCTTCATCTGTTGCGGTTGGAGACTTTAAAATAACGGTATCAGCAAGAATTCCGGAAGCAAGAAGATATGCAATATTGGTTGGTATCGCCACATTGTTAATTTTATATTGTTGATACACAAGTGTGCAGGTACTTCCCACAGGTTTTGCAAAAAAGGTGACAGGTTTTTTGGTTTTAATTGTTCCTAATCTATGATGGTCTACTATTTCAAGGATTTCTGCCGATTCTGCACCATCTATTGCCTGGGTTAGTTCATTATGGTCCATTAAGATAATCTGATTTTCTGGCTTTTTTATGATATCTGATCGAGTTATGATTCCCACAAGGGTGCCATTTTCATCAACCACAGGTAATCCTCTTCTGTTTTCTTTTAGCATAACCTCCTTTGCATAATCAATGTAATCATCAGGTTTAATTGTATGTGTGGTTCCCATTACAGACTTGCATGGTACAGAAAGGGTAATTCGTCTGAAGGATTCCGCAGTGTCACAATTTGAGATGAATAAAGATCCAGAATATTTAGAATAATCGAAGTCAAAATCGTTAATATTTGATATGCCTGTAACTATGATGGCGGGTGTATTTTTATTCATTGCATACTCAATAATATCCCTTCTTTTACCCACGATAAGTACGGTATTTTCTGGTCCTACTTCATCAATTCTTTTTACGAATCTATCAAAAGGCATTGCTCCTATCATAACTGTGGCGAGAAATTCATCCTTTTCCCCCTTTTTGAGAAAATATCCTCCGATAGTTTTTTCAAAATTTTCCAGTCTAAATGTGTAAAAAGGTCTATTAGAGTCCTCTTCAGTGACAAAAAACTGAGCTATTTCGAAAACACTCGCAATTCCTAAATATTTTCTATTATCATCAACTATAGGAGTTAACCTTATACCTAACTCTTTTACATTCTTCATAACAGTTGATAATGGATCATTTAAATGATTTGCGTACACATTCTTTGTCATTACATCGGAAACTTTTGGATAGATATCTTTTAAAAAAACTGGAGGTTCTATGTTCAATTTTGAAAAAATATATCTTGTTTGGCTATTTAGATTTCCACATCTGGAAGCTATGTAATGTTTGGATGTATCGATAGTATTTTTTAGATATGCATAACAATAAGCAGAGCAGATGGAGTCTGTATCGGGATTTTTATGACCGATTACATATACTTTTTCCATAACACACCTTTAAACTATTTTTGATATAATTTATATATTAAAGAAGATAATTTCAACAAAAAAGTAAAAATATGCTATAATATATTTAGAAAGGTAGTCATATGTCAGAGGAGTCTATGATAGAGTTTGTGGAAAATGAAGATTATATTATAGCCAGGATAAATATAAAACGAATAGATGTGAGCAATATTGATGAAATAAATACTTTACTTAACAAGATAGATGATAAAAAGGATCTTATTTTAGATATAAGCCAGTTACAATTTATAGATAGTTCCGGTATAGGTGTAATTGCTGGGCTATATAAAAAGTATAAGAAAAAAGGAAAAATTTTTGGACTCCTTGGGGCAAATTGTAGAATAACAGGCATACTTGATATCGTAGGACTTACGTGTATTGTTAAGATATTTTACTCTATTGAAGATTATTTGAGGGTAAAAAAATGAACTCTATGATAAGATTAGAACTTACTTTGCCGAGTAACATTAAGTTGTTGCCATTAATAGGGGATATGGTGGAGACATTTATTACAAGAGCAAGGGATGAGTTGGGGAATGTGGATTTTGAAGATCTGGCATTTAAAATTAATCTTGCCGTAACAGAGGCTATTGCGAATGCCATAAAACATGGAAACAAAGAAAAAGAGGAGCTACCCGTAAAGCTTTTAATAGAGCTTGAAAAGGATGTTTTAAAAATTGAGGTGACAGACTGCGGTGAAGGCTTCAGGCTTGAAAAAAAAGAGGTTGATATCTCCAAAATTCCTGAAAACCAGGACTCCGGCAGAGGGCTTTACATAATAAAAAAGCTTGTGGATGAGGTATCTTATTCTTATGAGAATGGTGAATATAGATTTTATATGACTAAAAGATTGTGAAAAGATAAAGTAGTTTTTCGTAGATCATTTCAGCTTTTGTGATAGTTATAAAAAATAAGGAGGTTTTTATGAAAAGATTACTTGCTGTTTTATCGATTTTAGGAATTTGCTCGACGTCGTATGCATTGGAGTTTCAGCCGATAGGTGCAAGGCAGCTTGGTATGGGTGGTGTTGGGGTGGCATCCACAATTGATGCAACTGCCCAGTATTATAACCCAGCGATTTTTGGATTTTATGGGAAAGAGGGTAAAGAGACCTTAGAGAAAAAGAGGTTTGGCATCAATGCACAAATTGGTGCAGGGATAAGGTTGAATAATGATTTGGGTGAAACGATCGATGAACTTGCTAAAATCGATTATGATGCATTATCTAACATCGCCAGCAGCTCCTCAAACTTAACTAGAAACGACTTTGAAAATGCTGTTAAACTTCTATCATACTTGACTAAAATCAGAGATAAAGGGGGTGCTCTTACCTTAAATGGTAATGCAGCCGTTGCCTCAAGGATTAAAAGATTTGGAATAGGGATATACGGTCTTGTGGAAGCATCAGGTAAGCCTAATCTTGACTTAGTGAATGTGGGGTTTACCAACAGTACAAATAGTACGACTGTAAAAAATGCCATCGTAAATGCAACAGACGATGGCTCTGGTAGTAGTTCTATTACTTCTACGGCACAAAACTATTTTGGAAGCTCCACGATTTCAACATTACAATCAGCACTTCAATCAGCAGGGTTTACATCAGATCAGGCTATAGATATAATAAATACTGCTGCTTCCCAACTGAGCAGTTCGGGGATCCCATCTACATACGTAAGTGATGCCATAAATCTTGTGTCAGATTCTGTAAATGCTTCTGTAAATGGTAATACTATAGATAAAAACCAAAGTAGTATCGATGTCATCGGTATCGGATTATTGGAAGTCCCTATCACCTATGGTCATCCAGTGAATGACACCCTTGCCTTTGGGGTAAATCTTAAGCTAATAAAGGGAAGGGTATACGAGGAGAAGATAACTATATTTAACAATAATTCGAGTGATATAGTGGATAGGATCAAAGATAAATATGAGGAGTCTAACAATTTTGCAGTCGATCTGGGTGCCATATATATGCCAAACAATTGGATCAAGATAGGGGCAGTTGCAAAGTATCTAAACTCTCCTAAGTTTGACAGGCCAAATGGTGGGGATTACAAAGTAAAACCTCAAGGTAGGTTAGGGATTGCTGTTAACCCTTTTGAAACACTTACTATTGCAGCTGATGCAGACGTAACAAAGAATGAAACAGCAGTTGATGGTTACAAAAGTCAAAATATTGGTGTAGGTTTGGAGTGGGACGTATTAAAATTTTTGGCTCTTAGAGCTGGAGTCTATAGAAATATTGCCGAATCAGACATCGGTAATATGTATACAGCTGGATTGGGACTAAATCTTTACTTGATAAGAGCGGATCTTGGTGTAGCTATCTCTGGTAAGAAAAGTTCGTATGATGACAAAGATTACCCAAACGAAGCAAGATTACAGGCTAATATCTCTATAGAATTCTAAACATAGATAAGGCGG
>PNIN01000009.1 GCA_002878065.1 Calditerrivibrio nitroreducens | reverse complement strand
CTCCTGTCTTCAAAACCTGTTAATATCTCATCTATAATGGCATTTGGGTCTTCATTTCTGGGGTTATCACTTGTCACAATCACAATATCTGAATAAACTTCCGCAACCTTCGCCATCCTTGGTCTTTTGGTGCGATCTCTATCTCCACCACAACCAAAAACTGTAATAAGTCTCCCCTTTTTGTACCCCTTTAAAGCTTCCAAAACATTTTTTAAGGCGTCATCAGTATGGGCATAGTCCACAAAAAAATAGGCACCATTCTTCTCAAATTTTTCAAGCCTTCCCGGAACATTTTTAAACTGTTCCACCCCTCTTATTATCTCCTCTTTACTGATACCCAAAATATGACAAGCTGTTATAGCACCAAGTATGTTTTCTAGATTATGTCTCCCCACAAGGTGAGAATTTAACGAAATAATTTCATCACCAATATTTACCTTAAAGTTAATACCATCGAGGGAATACAAAACGTCTATTACACCAACGTCCCCTTTCCCTTTCGAAAAAGAATATTTAGCTATTTCCACCTCATTATAAAGTCTCTTGCCATAATCGTAATCGATATTGATTGCAGCATTCTTAGAGTACTCTTTTGTAAACAACTTTTTCTTTGACTGATAATAATGTTCCATGGTTTTGTGGTAATCCAGATGATCTCCGGTGAGGTTTGTGAAGATTGCCACATCGAAGTTCAGCCCATAAACCCTATCCTGATCAAGGGCATGTGAGGAAACCTCCATACATACAGCAGTAGCTCCTTTTTTTACACCTTTTGCAATCATTTCAAAAATATCGTAAATCCCTGGTGTAGTATTGTTTGCCTCAATCTTTTCATCCACGATCATATACTCTGTAGTACCGATTCTTATGGTCTTATGTCCGCTAACCTTCAATATGCTGTCGATTAGATAGTTTGTGGTGGTCTTGCCATTTGTACCTGTGATACCAATAAATTTCATTTTAATAAAATCGATATTGAAAAAATTCCTGCATATAATACCAAATGTTTTTCTCGTATTTTCCACTAATACATATGGTTTTTCAGGTAATGGTTTTTCCGTAATGAATAATCTAACATTTTTCGAATTAAAAATCTCATCTACCTTTTCATATGGATCAAAGTTGATCCCTTTTACAAGGACAAAAGCAGAATTCGGTTTGATATCCTTTGTATTGAAAGATATATTTTCAACGTTGATATCGTATAAATTATCATCAGATATCCTTTTAACTGATATCCCTTTAAGAAGTTCCCTAACCAACATTCTTTATCCTCAAATGTTTTATTTTATATCCCAACAATACGGCAACCTGCTCGGCAATTTTTTTAAAAGTAACTGCCGCAGTAGTACCACCATAGATAGACTTTTTAGGATTTTCGTAAATTACCACCATAGACACCTTTGGGTCGTCATAAGGGAAGTATCCTGCAAAACTTGCCGTATATTCAGTATTGGAATACCTCCCCAAACGCTTGTCAAACTTCTGCGCAGTTCCAGTCTTCCCGGCAATCGGGACATATTCCCTCTTTGCAGTCGTGGCGGTACCTCTTTCCACTACTTCCCTCAGTAGCGGTCTCACTACTGAAAGACTTTTTTCACCAAACACCTTTGTGACAAGAGGTTTTTCATTACTCTTGACAAATTTAGGGACAAAAAGATACCCACCATTGGCAATTGCAGCATACAATCTTACAATCTGAATAGGTGTAACAAGGATCTCCTGTCCAATCGATATCGACGGTTGTGAAAGACCAGACCATTTTTTATAATTCCTCAATAGTCCACTCTCCTCACCACTTCCCAAAACTTGTGTAGCACTACCAAAGCCTAAGCTTTTTAAATATTCATAAAAATCTTTTGCCTGTATTCTAGAATTAAGCTTAATAGTACCAATATTGCTTGACTTTACTAAAACATCTGCCGCAGTAAGTGTTCCGTAAGGATGAACATCTTTTATGGTATGATTGTATATATCATATTTTCCATTTTCACAGAATATTTTTTCATCTAAATTTATCATGTCATGTTCTAACAGATAAATAAACGTAAAAGGCTTCATGATGGAACCAGGCTCAAAAAGGTAAAAGGTTGAGTAATTCTTCCATAAATCCTGGGAGTAATTGCTGAATCTGTTTGCATCAAAACCCGGATATGTCACGGCAAAAAGAATATCGCCATTTTTCACATCCATACCAATAGCTATCCCCTTGTCTGCACCAAATTCCTGAACACCTTCCATAAGACTTAGCTCTGCTATCATCTGCATATTCTTATCTATCGTAATAGAAAAGCTCCGTTCCTTTGCAATAATCTCTTCTTTATCATGAAAAAGAATATACTTCCCTGTGCTATCCTTTAAAGCTATAATTGAAATCTCTTCCCCTTTTAGATCTTCATCGTACAATTTTTCCACACCATACAACCCCTGATTATCCACCCCTACAAAACCAACAATCTGGGAAAAAAGGTTATTATAAGGATAGTACCTTCCTTCATCAACGATATACCCGACAGATTTGTACTTCTTGGAAAAATACTCCGCCGTATCGATATCAACGCCCCGTTTAATCCACACAAACCCTTCTTGATTCAATATCTTCTGGGTAGTTTTTTTACTTAACAATACCCCTTTACTTCTCATTTCTGCTATAAGGCTTTTTGGATCATCAATCTGCTTTGAAAATGTATAAAGGGATGCAACCTTTTTATTTTTGGCAATCACCACACCGTTTCTATCGGTAACTACAGCCCTGTTTTGGACAATTGTAAACTCTTTTGATGATTGATTTAAAGAAATATTATAATAAAAATCATATTTTACAATTTGCAGATAAACAAGACGAGCAATTATACCTAGAACAAACAAAAAAATGACAAGAAGTGTTAATCTTAATCTATTTTTCTCACTCCACATAAAATACCCTATCAGGCTTTGGTGGATAAAGCTCCAAACTATTTGAATATTGAGACAACTTCTCCGGCTGCACCATAGAGTCTCTCAGCTCCACAAGCTCCTGCATTTTGAGTTTTTTCACCTCTATATCCTGCGAAAGGTTGTATATTTCATAACCTATTTTCACACATTCCATTTTTATCGTAACAATCAAAAATACCACTATCAATGCAACTAACAGCTCAAGGATAAAAAAAACATCTATTGCGAAATTAAGTGGCTTGATCCTTTGTATAGATATGTTTATCATATCCTTTCCCCTGCCCTCAGTTTTGCACTTCTGCTATATGGGTTTTTTATAATCTCATCCTTTGAAGGTAAGACAGGTTTTTTGGTCAATACCTTAAATGTCTGCTTTTTACCACATGAACAGATGGGCTGCCCCGGTGGACATACGCACTGCTTTGCGTAGTAATTTAGAAAATCTTTTACCATCCTATCTTCAAGGGAATGAAATGATATAAATACACCCCTCCCTTTAGAAACTAAAATATTTTCAAGTGATTTCAGAAGGGATTCAATGGCTTCAAGCTCTTTATTCACAAAAATTCTTATCGACTGAAACGTTCTGGTGGCTGGATGGATACCCTTTTTATGGAATTTAGCCGGAACAGCATTGGCAATTATCTCAGCCAACTCTTTAGTGTTGGTAATCTTTTTCAAATTTCTATATTTGACGATACTATAAGCAATCCTCTTAGCAAAAGGATCCTCTCCATATTTTTTGATTATATTTTCAAGTGTTTCCTGAGAAAGGTTGTTTACCACATCGTATGCTGATAGATCTGTTTTTTTATCCATCCTCATATCAAGAGGTTCTTCATATCTAAAGGAAAAGCCCCTGCCGGTATTGGATATCTGAAATGTAGATATCCCAAAATCCGCAATTATACCGTTTGCTTTAAGCCCAATGCTGTTTAAAATCTTTTCTATATTTGAAAAATTTTCATTTATAATATCAACATTTGGTACACCTTTAAATCTATCAAAAAGTCTTTCGCATGCATCCGGATCTCTATCCAATATGATCAATCTACCACCATTAAGCCTTTCAAGTAGGGCAGCTGAATGTCCACCACCTCCACCGGTGCAATCGACGTACACACCACCACTAACGACATTAAGATAATGTAGAGCTTCTTCCAATAAAACAGGGATGTGTGCCATCTCCACCTTGTGTGCCATAATTGCCCCTATTATAAATTAATTTCAGGAAACTTAGAACTCAGCTCTGAAAAAAGCTCTTCTACCGCTATCTTTTCGTACTTTTCCTCCCATTTTTCTTTAGGCCATATCTCTATCTTGTTTCTAAGTCCGATAATTACACATTCGTTTTTAAGATGGATGCTTTCCCTCAGATGAGGTGGTATAAGGATCCTACCCTGTTTATCTATAACACAATCCTCTGCTGTGGAATATAAATACCTGAGAAAATCATTCACTTTGGGATCGTTTAATCTTTCCCTCTCCCATAATTCCTCAAGCTTACTCCACTCTAAATATGGGTAAGCCACGATATGGCTACCAAGTGTTACAAGGATAAGAGACTCATCATTGTACTTACTCTTTAATACATCTCGAAATTTCGCAGGGATACTGACACGACCGGCATCGTTAATTGTGTGATAACTCTTACCTTTGAAACTCAAAAATTGGCTACCCATATTTTTTATACCATTTTATACCATTTCATAGCAAATTATACACACCTTTTCCATAAAATGTCAATAAAAATTATTCTTTTCTAAAAAAGAAAATAATCTTGAAAATCAGACAGTTGCAAAAATATTTACATTTGCAAATTTTATTTTTTTTCTCTATAATTAATCATGAGGAAAAAAGTAGTTTTATACATTCTCTTCTTTTTGATCTTTAATTTTTCGTTTTATTTGGTAATACTCCACACCTCCGAAAAAGAGCTGAACCATCACAACGATGATCTGTCAGGTAAATTTCTACTGGAATTTAATACGATCGTTAAAGATTTCTACAATCTATCAGATTTCATAGTGGATGCATATCTATACAATAAACCCGAAATATTAGACAAACTATATGAAGCTGTAGTAGAAAATAAAAAAACTGATGAAAACAGAAACGAAATATATTCAAAGCTTTTACCAATATTTCAAAAAACCATACTAAAAGGTTACAGCCAGATACATATAATTGACCATAGGGGATTTAGTTTCCTGAGACTTCATCTGCCCAATATTCATAGCGATGATATTAAACCTTTTAGAAGTCTAATCGTAAAAGCACTAAATGAAAAAAGAAAAATAATCGGTTTGGAAGTGGAAAGACATGAGATAGCCTACAGAGCAATCTACCCGATATTTCATAAATGTGTTTTTTTAGGTCTATTAGATTTGGCATTAAATTATGACTTTATTTTAGATTACATGAATAAAGAGCTCAATAGTGAATATTATTACATAATACAAAGTAGCTCAGTAAAAAGTATGAAAGATGAGTATCTAAAAAGGAAATATAAAAAATTGTTGCCAAATGGTAATTTTTATATAAGCACAGAATCTCCAAAATTTAATCATAATGTTATTAAGATATTAAATAACATTGTTCTACTACCTCCCCAAAACAAGGTTTACAATTTACCAAACAATCTATCAATGATACTACTGCCGATATACACTTTTGATAATAATTTTTTAGGATATGCAATTAAGGTTGAAAAAGATACTTTTTTATCAACCAATAAAAGATTTAGAATTATCATCACGATCCTTTTTTCTCTTCTATCTCTTACTGTAGTAATATTTTTTATAATAATAGACAGAAAGAATGAGATCTTAAAGAAAGAGTTGATAGAAAATGAACAGAATTCAAAAAAACTATCTGAAATAAATCGACTCTATGATATCATATTGGAAAATAGCAATCAGATAGCATATGATTACAATATGACGACAGGAAAAGTAAAAAGAAGTGGGGCTATTGAAAAGATGCTTGGTATAAGCTCCAAAAGATTCCAGGAAACGGATATCACAGATTTTGTCGCCCGTCTTCATCCGGAAGATACGGCAAAAACCTATTCCATCATTAAATCATATCAGGGAGATAATATCAGATTTGATGTGAAATACAGATTGCGAAAGGATGACGGCACATACCTTTTTATCAGTGACCAGGGGGTATACATCACCATAGATGGAGAAAAACATATCATAGGCACAATGAAGGATATAACACCGATAATCAAATACGAAGAAGCTGTCCAGAATGCCCAGAGAATCGAATCAATAGGTATCCTGGCGGGTGGTATAGCCCACGATTTTAACAATATTTTAGCCGGGATAAAAAACTATATCGAACTTATTAGAATCACAAACGATCCAACCATACTTGATTCCTGTTTAGAAAAAACCTTGAATGCCCTGGATAGAGCAAAAGCACTCGCCAATCAACTTTTGACATTTTCAAAAGGTGGAGATCCTCTAATTAAAGTTGTGGACATCAAAAATATTATTAAAACAGTCGCAAGTTTCTCTTTAACCGGTTCCTCTGTGAAGCTAAATATAGATATCAACGACGATTTACTAAATTGCTTTGCTGATGAACATCAGATATCTCAGGTAATAGAAAATCTGGTGATAAATGCAAGACAGGCCATGTCCGATAAAGGAGAGCTTTTCATAAAAGCCGAAAACTATAAACATCACAAAGATGCAAATAGCAATTTGTTAATCCCGGAAGGGGATTACATAAAGATATCGATAAAAGATACAGGACACGGTATCCCCAAAGATCATCTGAAGAAGGTCTTTGAGCCATTTTTTACCACAAAAAAGAAGGGGAAAGGCCTTGGACTTGCCATATGTTACAATATTGTAAAAAAGCACAACGGAGATATAGAAATTCTATCAGAATTAAACAAAGGCACTACCGTAATAATCTACCTACCTGCCACCAAAGAAAAGGTAGATAAAAGTGTATCAGATATCAAACCAATGAATGCTGATGGGAACCTCAAGATGATTTTGATGGATGATGAGGAACTCATTCTTGATTCCACATCAATTATGCTTGAATCTTTAGGATATACTGTCTATCAATGTAAAAAAGGGGAAGAGGTACTGCAAAAGTATAAGGAATTAAAAAGTAGCGGTATTAATGTAGATATAATTATCTTGGATATAACAATAGTTGGGGGTATGGGAGGACTGGACACAATAAAAGAACTTTTAAAAATCGATAAAAAAATAAAAGCAATTGTTTCTAGTGGCTATTCTGATGCCCCCGTCTTCTCCCAATATATAGATTATGGATTCTGCTCTGCATTAAAAAAGCCTTATGGATTGGATGATCTATCAAGAGCCATAAAGGAATGTTTAAAATAAGATTGGCCTTTTTTAATAATATCTTTTTACTATTAGCTGGTTCCACTTAATAAGCAAGATGTGAAAACTTTTTATCTTAGAAGACAATGTGGAAGAGAGGCCTCGCTATTTCCAATATTTTAATCTTAGCCGGTATTGCGGCAATTACCACCCCTTTTATCTTCAGCATAGACTCCACAATTCCTGCGCAATAGCATCCCTCATAATAATAATTATCTAAGAAAAATTACTTATCTATTAAAAAAATAGATTGATGGAATTTATAAACTATCTTGACAATAAACTTTTAGCAGATATATTATCTAACTATATAAATATTCAAATATATGGAGGCAAGCATTATGATAGAAAAGTCACGTTTGAAATTTTTCCCGGTATCCTTTTTTGCCACGGTGATGGGTCTGGCTGGCACTTCTATTGCATTTGAAAGGTTGAGTAAAATTTTTAAGTTTGAAATTCAAAACATCTACATAACTTTGATTATTCTATGTACCATATGGTTTTTATTTCTGACCTTTGTCTATTTAATGAAATTTTTAAAATATCCTGAGGAGGTTAAAAAAGATTTTCTTCATCCTGTTAAGTTAAATTTTATCCCTACCTTTTCTATAAGTCTGATACTTTTTTCAATAGGATATGAAGATTTAAACTATAATTTAGCACTAACTTTTTGGATATTAGGAACTATAATTCATTTCATATTATTCCTTTATATCGTAAATTTCTGGTTTTTCAAAGATATCAAAATTAATACAAAAAATCCTGCATGGTTTATCCCTGCAGTGGGAAATATTCTGATACCTTTTTTTGGTATTAAAGTATCTCCTGAATTATCGTGGTTTTTCTTTAGTGCAGGAATAGTTATGTGGATACCTCTTTTTAGCATATTACTATATAGAATGATGTTTACCGACCCATTACCATTAAAACTTATGCCAACTTTAGTTATATTAGTTGCTCCACCAGCAATAGGATTTATTTCATACATTAAAATAACCAATCAGATTGACAGCTTTGCAAAAGTGTTGTTTTATTTCGGTTTTTTTACTTTCATAATGCTCTTAACATTCTTTAAAAGTCTGGTTAAAATACCTTTTTATCTATCCTGGTGGGCATACACATTCCCATCAGCTGCATTTACGATAAGTGTTGTACTGTACTTTCGCCTGACACAGATAGTATTTTTTAAATATCTATCACTAATTGCATTTTTATTAACAACCGTTCTTGTATTGATAGTATTAATAAAGACGATACAGGCAGCTACAAAAGGAGAAATATGTGTTGAGGACTAAAAAATCTTTAAATTTAATATAACTCATTCGGCGGGGGGGAAACCCCCCCGCCATCATTGTTTAGTTAGTATCTCTACATATTATCAAGTCATCATATTATCTCAATCATATTGGAATAAAAGCTAATTATCATCATATAGTGATACAAAAAATGCAACCCTTATTTCTTGTTTAAACACTATGTTTTTGAATTTGTACGATTGCAACAAATATTACAAAATTCATAAATAGAAAGTTAATATACCTCGAGTGAGAAATTAACCATAAGAT
>PNIN01000005.1 GCA_002878065.1 Calditerrivibrio nitroreducens | reverse complement strand
AAAAATCAACTTCCCACTTCTATAATGATAGATGTTAGTCATGGAAACTCAATGAAGGATCATAGAAATCAGCCAAAGGTATTTTCTGAGGTGTTAAAACAGATAAAAGATGGAAACAGGCATATAAAAGCGTTGATGGTGGAAAGTTTTATAAATGAAGGAAATCAGCAGATTCCTGAAGATAAAAAACTTCTAAAATATGGTGTGTCGGTTACAGACAAATGTATAGATTGGGAAACAACAGAGGAGATGCTACTCAAGGCATATTCAATTTTATAAATTTATAAATATTTCGTCTTAAAAACCTTGATTTAATATCGCAATTATATTAAAGTATTATCCAAATTTTTTGCGAGGTAAAGATGTTTGACTTACATACACATACCACATTTAGCGATGGTGTCCTCATTCCGGCAGAATCCTGCAGAAGGGCGAAAGTGGCAGGATATCAGGGGATTGCCATCACAGATCATGCGGATGAATCGAATTTTCTCTTTATCCTGGAAAAACAACTTAAGTTTAAAGAAGATTTCAACAAATCATCAAAAGATTTCAAGGTAATTGTTGGTCTTGAATTTACCCATGTACTTCCGGATCATATTGGAAGGATGACAGAAATAGCCAGAAAAAATGGCGCTGATATTATTTTAGTTCACGGGGAAACGATTGTGGAGCCAGTTGATTTCGGTACCAATAGATCTGCCATAGAAGCAAAGGTGGACATTTTGGCTCATCCTGGATTAATTTCCGACGAAGATGCATCATTAGCTGCAAAGTATGGCGTCCATCTTGAAATCACCACCAGAAAAGGTCATTCCCTCACAAATGCATATGTGGCTATGATGGCAAAAAGATACGGCTGCAAACTCGTTATAGACAACGATTTTCATGCCCCAGGTGACTACGTATCCCTTGAAATGGCCGAAAAGATACTTAAAGGGGCAGGTTTAAACGATCATGAAATCAATGAAGTCTTTTTAAACAATAAAAAATTGTTTTTTGAAAAAGGAGGTTTTGGTGAGTAAAAATAATAATGTTCATTTTGAAGAGGTGGTAATAGATAAAGTCGAGTCGTATATCAATAGTAATTTCAAGCGTATATTAGGCTTTCTTGTGGGGATTGTAGTTATTGGACTTGCGGTATATGGGTTAAGGCAATATTACGAGTCACAAAAAAATGCAGAAATTAATAAAATAGGTGAGTTTGAAGCAAAGTTTAATTCCCAGGAATTCAACCCTGAAATATTAGTTCAATATGTAAAAACGTGTGAATCTATAAGCAGCCTCAAGGATTATTGTTATTTTAGGGCAGGTGCAATTTTAGCCACCATCGGTGATAAGAAAGGGAAAGAATATCTGAAAAAAGTAGGCGGTAATTATAAAGAGTTTGCGGATAGTCTATTGTTTGATTTAGGGGAAAAGGTGGATATAAATCAATATAAAGACAGTGGAAAACTTGCCACAATATGGAAATACCGCGCAGTTCTTCAGGATAAAAAACTACTTTCATCTCTGGATAATGCAACTTTAAACACAAGATTAATATCAAATACAATATACTGGGAGTAAAGAATGAAACAGATTTTAAGCGGAAATGAAGCATTTGCAAGGGGGGCATACGAAGCTGGAGTAAAAGTGATAAGCTCTTACCCGGGTACACCCAGCTCAGAGATAACAGATAATGCGAAAAGATATAAAGAAATATACTGCGAATGGGCATCCAACGAAAAAGTTGCCCTTGAAGTTGTGATCGGTGCATCTCAGTCCGGTGTGAGAGGGATGACATGCATGAAACATGTTGGATTAAACGTAGCCGCAGATCCCCTGATGACATTAAGCTACACAGGTGTAAACGGTGGCGTCGTAATTCTTGTGGCGGATGATCCAAACATGTTTAGCTCCCAGAATGAGCAGGATAGCAGACACTATGCAAGGTTTGCCAAAGTACCAATGCTGGATCCTTCCGATAGCCAGGAAGCAAAAGATTTCATCGGTATAGCGATGGAAATCTCAGAGCAATTTTGTACTCCTGTAATTATAAGATCATGCACAAGGCTTTCCCACGGTGCGGGTGTTGTTACACTTGGCGAGAGAAGGGAAATACCTTCAAAAGGGCTTGAAGTGGACATCCCAAAATGGGTGATGGTTCCGGCAAATGGAAGAGAAAGACACAAAATTGTGGAAAAAAGATTAATCGATTTAGCAAATTACAACAATACTTCAGATCTATGTAGAGAAGAATTTAACTCTGAGAAAATAGGTGTCATCTGTTCTGGGATTGTGTATCAATATGTAAAAGAGGCTTTACCTGATGCTTCGGTTTTAAAGCTTGGTATGGTTTGGCCATTACCAATTGAACGGATCAGGCAATTTTCTCAGAAGGTAAAAAAGCTTTACGTCGTGGAAGAACTTGACAATTTTATAGAAACAGAGCTTAGGGGATCCGGTATTAAAATACATAAATTGGATAGATCTCCTCTAGGTGAGCTATCTGCAGATGAAGTAAGAAAGCTTTTTAATAAGAAATTACCGAAAACTGTCCGTGTTGAAAATCTTCCCGGTAGACCTCCATCAATGTGCGCTGGTTGCTCACATAGAGGGATTTTTTATGCTTTAAATAAGTTGAAGCTCTACGTTTCTGGTGATATTGGATGCTATACTCTTGGTTTGTTACCACCGTTGTCCGCAATACATTCCACCGTTTGTATGGGGGCCAGCGTATCTATGGCTCATGGTATAGATAAAGGTTCTGATGGGGAATTTGCAAAAAAATCTGTGGCGGTAATAGGTGACTCCACATTCTTACACACCGGAATAAATGGGTTGATAAACTCATACTATAATAATGGTAAGAGCACCATCATCATCCTTGATAACTCCACCACAGGGATGACGGGACATCAGCCAAATCCAGCAACTGGTTTTAGTATAAGATTTGAGCCCGCTCCAAAAGTGGATCTGGTGGAGCTATGTAAAGGTATTGGGATTAAAAGGGTGAAAAGATTAGATCCTTTTGATGTGGAAGAATGCCTCAAAGTGATAAAAGAAGAGGTGGAGGCTGATGAATTAAGTGTAATTATTACCAATAGACCATGTATATTTGCAGATAGAACAGTGATAGACTCACCATTTTATATCGATCCAGATAAATGTACAGGATGCAGATCATGTACCAAAATAGGCTGCCCTGCAATCTCATGGATTAAAAAAGATAGAAAGGCTTTCATCGATGAAGCCATCTGTACAGGTTGTGGATTGTGCGTAAAAGTATGCAGATTTGGTGCAATAAATCAGAGGGGTAAATAATGATGAAGTTTGATATATTAGTAATTGGTGTTGGTGGTCAGGGTTCAGTACTTGCCAGCGATATTATATGTCAGGTGGCACTGCTTGAAAATTTAGATGTAAAAAAGAGCGAGATACATGGTATGGCCCAGAGGGGTGGAAGCGTAGTAAGCCATGTTAGGATTGGGGAAAAAGTCTATTCACCAACTATCTCAGAGGGTAAAGCAGATGTCGTTGTATCCCTAGAGAGAATGGAGTTTTTAAGGTATATGGAGTATGTTTCCCAAAAAACTGTTTTAATCAATAATACCCAAAGAATAATCCCTGCTAGTATTATAAATGATGCAGAACTTTACCCTGATAATCTCATAGATTCCCATTACAGATACTTTAAAAAAGTATACGAATTTGATGCATTTCAAATAGCAAAAGAATCTGGAAATCCCAAGGGGGTAAGTGTTGTTTGCCTTGGTTTTCTGTCAAATTTATTACCATTTTCAGTAGACAATTGGCAGAAGGCAGTAATGGAAAAAGTCCCACCAAAAACAGCCGATGCAAACATAAAAGCCTTTTTAAAGGGCAGAGCTGCATTTAAGAAGTAATATGTATTATAAAAAGATCTTTGATCTTTTGCCAGATTATATTTTTATACATGATAAAGATGGCTATATAAAAAAAATGAACAATACTTCCCTTAAATATTTCAAGGGATGCGAAAACATCTATACCATTATCAAAGAAGAGAGAATTATAAACAAAATATATAACCACTCCAGTGATCTACCACTAAAAGCAGGTGAAACCTCACTAATATTACCAAACAGAGATAAGATAGTAATAAATATCACATCAAGAAATTTTGAAACCAGTTTCAGCAAGCATTATAAGCTAACAATATTTAAAGATATTACTCACGTAAAAGATGTAGAAAAGCAGTTTTGCATTGCCCAAAAGCAGGGAGCTATTGGAGCAATGGCCGCAGGATTTGCCCATGACTTTAAAAACATACTAAATAATATAAAGCTTTATCTTAGACTTATAATGCAATCCGGGGACTTATCACAGGTATCGAAATACGCTGGAATCATAGAAAACATGATTCAGGATTCAAATAACTTCATAAGGCATGTACTAAACGTTACGAGGGATACCTCTGCAAACTACGAAGAGGTGATGATTGCCGAACTCATAAGGGAAGATTTGAATATCATTGAAAGGATATTACCCAAAAATATCAATATAGACTTTATTGATATGGCCAAAAATGCAATTGTGAGATTAATAAGAAGTAGGTTTACACAGGTGATTTTCAATTTGGTATTAAACTCTGTGGAGGCAATTGGGCAAAACTCTGGAGATATATTGATTTCTATCGAACGTACGAATATAAATGAAAAGCCTTTTGTAAAATTATCTATATCGGATAATGGGCCAGGCATACCGGCAAATATAATTGATAGGATCTTTGAAATGTTTTTTACCACTAAACCCAATGGATCAGGACTGGGGTTATCTATGGTGAAGATGGCAATAAATGATTTTGGCGGCTATATTAGTGTTGAAAGCCAGGAAGGTAGCTCCACCACATTTAAAATATTCCTACCTGAGGTCGTTTATGGTGAATCAGTATAACCTCAGGTCATTATTTTCCGATGAACAGATAGAACAACTTCAACCAGTTTTAAAACATTCTTTATTCTTGAAAAATAAGATTTATACCGATCCATCCCTTGCATACTCAGCCTTTAACAAATTAAACAGTGTAAGGGACAAAGCAACTATCCTGAGTGAGCTTTTAAACCTTACCAATTCAGGAGTAAAAGATCAAAATTCTGAAATATACAATATGCCAGAGACGAAGTTTTTGGAATACTTAAGAGATTTTAAATACATAGAATATATCATAATTGCATTGGAAGAGTTATATTTCAAAAAGGATATACAGGAAATAACTAACCACATTTCATCTTTTGCTTCAGCTATACTAGAGATATCATACCGATATGCTTATAGATTTCTTGAAGAAAGATATGGTAAACCAAAAGATGAAGAGGGCAGAGATGTACCATTTTCTGTAATAGGGCTTGGTAAATTAGGTGGAAGGGAACTAAATTTTAGCTCAGATATAGACATAATGTATGTTTACGGTACGGAGAAGGGTAAAACAACAGGTGGAAGCAAGGGTAGACTTTCAAATCACGAATTTTTCGTCAAATTAGGGGAAAAGATTAAATATTATATAAATGAGAGAACGGAAAAAGGTTTTGTTTATAGAGTAGATTTAAGATTAAGACCGGATGGTGATAGGGGTCCTCTGGCACTGCCTTTGAGAAGCTATGAGACCTATTATGAGCTTTATGGTCAAAGCTGGGAAAGGATGATGCTTTTAAAAGGTACTGTGGTGGCTGGTGATGAGGAGTTAGGCGAGAAGCTGCTTAATAACCTTAAGCCCTTTATTTTCAGAAGAAATATAGACTATAAATTGATAAATGATCTTCTGGATGTAAAATCTAAGATTGCTGGTCATGTTAAATTAAAATCCGGGAAAAAAGATGTTAAATTGGGTTACGGCGGCATCAGGGAAATAGAATTTACCGTTCAGGCACTACAGATATTAAACTACCCCAAGAATCCCAATGTATATAGAAAAAATACTATTGAATCGATTGTAACTCTACATAAATTTAGACTTCTATCGGACGATGAGGCATTAATTCTTGAAGAATCATACAGATTTCTTAGAAAATTAGAGCATATGGCCCAAATCGAACTGGAGCAGCAGACCCATTCTATCCCCGAAGACTCTGAACGATTTTCACTATATCTTGAGAGAGTAGGTTTTTCAAATCCAGATGATTTTTATAAAAAATATTCTGAGGTCACAAACAACGTAAATAGGATATTCAAAACGATTATTTCGGAAGGGAAACCCACCCTTTCCAAAATTATCTCTGATGAGGATCTGGAAAAAGAGGATCTGATAAACTTCCTGAAAAGTGAAGGCTATATAAACCCAGATATTCTTGCAGATATTATAAAAAAGATGATTTCAAAAAGAGGAGATAAACTTAGAGGTGCCACTGAAACAAAGCTATTTCTAAACCTTCTGGAAATAATACTGACTGAGATAAAAGAGATGGAGGATGCCCCAAAGATACTTAGCTTCTTTGAAAGATTTTTTTCAAGATCAGATATACTATATTTATTCTACGACATCTTTTCAAATTCACCTGCAATACTAAAAAAATTAATTACTATAATTAGATATAGCAATTACCTCCCAAACTTAATATTACAAAATAGAAATTTACTGGATTATATCTATGATCCAAAGATTACAGATTACTCATCCCAGGAGATTTATGAGATATTTCTTAATACCGTTTCCAATACCGATGATGAAGAGTTTGAATATAATCTTACGAGGAAAAAATTTCAGGAGCTATTTTTCAACGTAGCCTACTCCTATTTGAATAATGAGATAAACATAATTAGATGTGGAAAAAATCTCACTGAGCTTGCCCATGGGGCAATTTTATTTGCATTTAATAGGGAATATGAAAAAGTGGTTAATCGGTATGGAAGACCCCTGAAAAAAGATAACAGATTATCTGATTATCTTATTCTTGGTATGGGAAAACTCGGTAGTGGAGAGATGAGCTTTGGTTCTGATCTTGATATCATTGTTCTTTATGAAGAGGAGGGTTTTACGGAATCTGGCAAGACAAATCAGGAGTTTTTTTCAAGACTTGTTCAGAAAGTGATATCCTACCTCGCCACCCCAACAGTATATGGGTATCTTTATGAAATAGATATGAGATTAAGACCCAGTGGTTCAAAAGGAGCACTGGTGACAACCTTTCGTTCATTTAAAGATTATCAACTAAACAAAGCGATGTTGTGGGAAAAACAGGCACTACTAAGGGCTGACGTGATAAACAAAAATAGTAGTTTGAAACAAGATTTTGATAATTTACTAACAGATTTAATTTTTTCAAAATCTATAGATAAAGAAGCTATAAAAGAGATATTTGATATGAGAATGAGGATAGAGAAGGAGAAAGGGGAACCTTATGAAATATATGATATAAAAGCAGGCTATGGTGGGATAATAGATATAGAATTTACTGTTCAGATGATCCAGTTGGTTCATGCCAGAGAGCACAATGAATTACGTTTAAAAAATACCCATGATCTTCTTCATCAGATCAGAGAGTTAGATATTATCAAAGGTAGGGACTTTTATGCTTTCCACAATAACTACGTTTTTTTTAGAAATATTGAGAATTTTATACGCATTTTAAACAATAAATCCACATCAAAGATACCGAAAAATGAAGATCACTTTAAGAAGTTGATAGATTTCTTAAAGATTAAAAGTACAGATAAATTTTTTTCTCACTTAGATGATGCAAGAAAAACTGTAAGGAATAGCTTCAACAGGGTTTTTGATAGTTATACAAGACCATGAAAATATTGTTTATCCTCGATTATACGACTTTTAGAGAAAATATATTTGATGTGGCAAAAGAGGCTTCAACATATGCGGATGCTATATGGTTTAGAATAAAAAATATTGACACTGTGGATATTCTTTATCTGTCAACACGGTTGCGCAACGATTTACCATCATCACATCTGATTTTATCAGAAAGACCAGATATAGCCCAAATAGCAGGTTTCAACGGGGTACATTTAGGTTCAAACTCTATCCCCACACATACTATAAAGAAAGCTTTTCCTGATTTAGAGTTAGGTTATTCAGCTCATTCTATAAATGAGATAGAAGAGATTGAGGCCGACTATTATACGTTGAGTCCAATTTTCTATACTAAAAAAGAGTATGAGGTAGATCCATTAGGTCCAGTTAATGTATCTTTTGTGGGAAAAAGGATATACGCTCTTGGGGGCATAAGCATCAATAACGTAGCTGAACTATTTAATCGCGGTTTTTACGGGATTGCAGGGATATCCTTTTTCAAAGATTTAAATGTTCTATCAAGAAAGATTAAAAGTTGCTAATAAAAAGGCTGGAACTTTTTAAGTTCAAGCTGGATATACTTTATTTAGTTATACCACCTTCCAGCTTAAATTCATAATCTGGATCTTCTATCTTATGAATTTCAAAATTTTTAAACAACCACCCTTCATATCTATTTTCACCTTTTACAATCTTCACCTTAACAGCAGGGTTTTTCTCTTCAGCAGTAAGAGAGGTAATGTTTTCGGTCCCCATATTAAAGTCTGGTAGATATGCTTCTACAAATAATACTAAAGGAGTATTTGGAACTTTTGTTTCCTGACCAATAGGTGCATTTACGGAAATTGTTTTACTGTCCTTTACAGATATTATATTGATTTTAACTGCTTTATATTTTTTTGCCACCTCATCCGGAACAACTATCGGTTTAGGTCGTTTAGGCTGAATATTACCGTTCCCATGAGGATTTACAATCTCATTATCAGCTGGGGCAGTCTTTTGAACAGATGTAGTTTCAGTTTTATTTGTGGATGTTGAGGCATCTTCCTTAACTGTATTTTGGGAGCATCCAAAAATTAATAGACTGATCGTAAAAAGGGAAATTAAAGTGGTTAATCTTTTCATAAATTCTCCTACGATATATTTAAAGAAGCGGAGAGAAAGGGATTTGAACCCTTGGTACCCCTTTTGGGGGTACACTCGATTAGCAATCGAGCGCCTTCGACCCGACTCGGCCATCTCTCCAATTGGGAAATTTTTATACAGTAATAAAGAACTTATGTCAAGAATTTTCAAAAAGAAACAAAAAA
>PNIN01000033.1 GCA_002878065.1 Calditerrivibrio nitroreducens | reverse complement strand
AGGTCGCTGGTTCAAATCCAGTCGCCCCGATTTTGAAAGGAGTTTAGTTATGAGGTTATTTTTAATAATTATTGGTTTCTTGCTTACATTGAATAACCTTTTTGCTGAAACAGAATCAATTGGTAAAATAAAATCTTTAAAAGGTACTGTCTCCATTTTAAGAAATGGGACAAATATTTCTGCTAAATTGGGGACAAAATTACAGGTTAAAGATGAGATAGTTACAAGTAAAAATTCAGATTGCAGTATATTATTCAAAGATAATACAATGATAACTCTGGATGAAAATACTACTTATATTATAGTAGCCTATGATTATAATCCCATAAAATCAAATTATGAACTTAAAGGGGAAGTAAAAACTGGAAAAATACTTTTCAACTCTGGCAAAATACCAAGGATAGCTTCAAATAAAGTAAATATCAAAACACCCTCAGCTATCATCGGTGTAAAGGGTACTAAATTTGTTGTGGAGGTGAATAAATGACACCTCTTACATTATTTGCAATTAGCACAGCTATTGTTATTACATTAGGATCTATAAAAGAAAATAAATCTGATAAAATTTGTCTATTGGCAGATGATGATGGTAAAATTGGAAAAGTTATCGTAAAAAATGAGACAACAGAAAAATTGATCGATAAAGAAAAATATTTAATTGAAATAAAAGATAATAAGATTGCTGATCCAATAAAAATTGATGAAAAGGAATTTGAAAAACGTTTTGGTAATTTATTAAAAGCAGAAGCGCAAAGACCTAAAACATTTATACTATATTTCGAAACTGGAAGTGATAAGCTAACTGAAGAAAGTAGTAATATGATAAAAGAAATAATAAATGAAATAAAAAACAGAGAAAATCCTGAGTTAGAAATTATTGGTCACACAGATAGTGTTGGTGAAAAAGAAGCAAATTATATGCTTGGTTTAAAAAGAGCTGAATCGGTGAAAAACATATTAACATCTCAAGGTGTGGAGACAGGTATGGAAATTGAATTGTCTTCATTAGGGGAAGATAACCCCCTGATACAAACCCCTGATGAAACACCAGAACCTAAAAATAGAAGAGTTGAAGTTATTGTTAAATAGCAATAATATCCTGAAATTCTTAATCAATTATATTTATCTACTGGCATTTAAGCTATAATCTAACATTTTTCATTGAGTTATAAATAAAAATGATATTTTATAAATTTATAATCTCATCCTAACCATAACAAAGGATCCCTGAAAATACCAGTGATATTCCGGATTTTCACAATTCATATAATATATAAATCTACTCAACTTAACATAATATATCTTATCGGACGTTTATTTTATAGAAAACAAATAATTTCTAATTTAAAATAACAATGAGATTCTTTGAGTTTTTATCCCTTAAAATGGTAGGCGTTTCTTGTAGAGTTCTTCATACAAAAAATTAATTGCTGTCAGATTTATTTTTTAATTTACTAAAAAATATATTATGCCATTGTTTAAATCTCAACCTTTCCAGTCAATTCTGATATATTTCTTATATTGTTACATTTTAAGTAATTATCCAGTTCATCAATTATTTTTATAGGTATCTCAGGATCAACAAAATTTGCCGTACCAACCTGCACTGCAGATGCACCAGCTAAATAAAACTCTATCACATCTCTATAATTCATTATACCACCTATTCCTACTATAGGTATCTTTATAGTTTTGTACAACTCATAAACCATTCTGATGGCTACAGGTTTTATGGCAGGGCCACTCAAACCTCCTGTTATATTAGATAAAAATGGCTTTCTTGTGTTAATATTGATTGCCATGCCGAGTAATGTATTGATGGCGGAGATGGCATCTGCCCCGGCCTCTTCCGCAACTTTACCGAATACCTTTATGTTTGTAACATTTGGTGACAGTTTTACTATAAGTGGTTTATTTTTCATCACTTTTTTGCAATTATAAACTACTTCATATGTCATTTTAGGATCAGTACCAAAAGCTATACCCCCCTCTTTTATATTGGGGCATGAGATGTTCATCTCAAGCATATCAACATCTTCCCCATCCAATACCCTGGCCACTTCGATATACTCCTCGAGCGTCTTGCCCCAGAAATTTACAATTATTTTTGTATCATACTTTCTTAATGCAGGTAATTTTTCTTTAATAAACCTCTCAACACCAACATTTTGAAGACCAATAGCATTCAACATACCTGCCGAAGTTTCCATAATCCTCGGCATAGGATTACCTTTGACCTCTTTTAGAGATATCCCTTTTACAGATATTCCACCCAACTTGTTCAAATCGATATGGTTGGCGTATTCAAGACCATAACCAAATGTACCACTTGCTGTAATGATTGGATTTTTAAATTCCACTCCACACAAATTTATCTTTAAACTTTCAATCATATCAACCTCTACAAACTGATTCCCAAATTACTTTTGAACCATCAAATATTGGTCCTTCCACGCAACATCTTTTTTGGATCTCATTCCCATCATTATCCCTTACATATACAATACATCCAAGGCAGGCACCAAGACCACATGCCATTCTTTCATCAAGAGATACTTCCACAGCCTTACCTGAGTTTATACATATCTTTGATACTGCCTCTAACATTTTTTTGGGTCCACAACTATATACATAATCGTAATAATCAATATTTTTTATAAATGGCTCTGTGACAAGACCTTTCAACCCTTTGGATCCATCATTGGTGGTTACAACAATTTCATCCACAAACTTTTCAAATTTATCAAGAAAAATAATGTCGGTTTCTGATTGCCCACCAAAATAAAGGGTTATTTTGCAGTTATTATTTTTTAATTTCTTGGCAAGAAAATATAACGGAGCAATACCTATTCCACCACCCACAAGTGCAACATTTTTTTCATTTTGAATTGTAAAGCTATTACCCAAAGGTGAAGAAAACTCAATTTTCGAACCTTTTTTGAATGTAGAAAGTAGCATTGTTCCTTTACCAACAATCATATATAGAATGCTAAAATCTCCTGAATCGTAATCTACATCACATACTCCAAAAGGCCTTCTCAATATGGGATCATTAATATAGTCATATTCTTTCGACTGTACCATTAAAAACTGCCCCACTTTAGCATTTTCAACAAAATCTTTATTATTTATTATCATATAATAATATTTATCGTTTAACTTTATGTTTTCAACTACAGTTCCAATCATATGCTACCTTCTTATCTGAATATAATAATTCTGCAATGATGTCACATTTAAATTTTCATTAAAATAATCTTTGATGCCTAATATGGATGCTTCCGCAGCTTCAATTGTAGTAACATAAGGAACGTTGTAACTTAATATAGCCCTTCTGATGGAAGTGGAATCCAATCTGGATTTTTTACCATGTGGAATGTTTATAACAAATTTGATCTCCCTATTTTTTATCAGATCTACAATATTTGGTCTACCATCCTGAACCTTTTTCACAAACTCAACGTTTATACCATTTTCTCTTAAAAGATTGTATGTCCCAGCGGTAGCAACAATATTAAATCCAAGACGATCAAATTCTTTTGCAATCGGAATAATATCTTTTTTAACTGAATCTTTTACACTTATAAATACCTTTCCGGACCTTGGAAGTTTATTACCAGCAGCCATCTGTGCTTTGTAATATGCCTTACCAAAAGTGACATCTATTCCCATAACCTCACCGGTTGATTTCATTTCTGGCCCAAGAATAGGATCTGTACCGGGAAACTTCACGAATGGAAAAACAGCCTCTTTTACGGTAAAAAATGGTATATCTACCTCATTGGTGAATCCTAAATCTTTGAGCTTTTGCCCAACCATAACCTTAGCTGCAAGCTTTGCAAGGGGTACACCTATTGTTTTGCTAACAAAAGGAACCGTTCTTGATGCCCTTGGATTAACCTCGAGAATATAAATATCATTATCTTTTATAGCAAATTGAATATTCATTAAACCAGATACTTTAAGTTCATAAGCTAATTGTTTGGTAATTTTTATAACTTTTGCCTTGATATCTTCAGAAATAGTTCTTGGTGGTATCGAACAAGCTGAGTCACCTGAATGGATACCGGCTTCTTCAATGTGCTGCATTATACCAGCCACCACAACAGTTTCACCATCAGAAATGGCATCCACATCCAATTCAATAGCATTATCGAGGAATTTATCTATCAATACTGGGTGCTTTTCACTTGCTTCCACCGCAAATTTCATATAGTTGGCCAAAGATTCTCTATCATATACTATCTCCATTGCCCTTCCACCTAACACGTAAGATGGACGTACAACCACAGGATAACCGATCTCTTCTGCAATTTTGAAAGCTTCTTCGGGATTTCTGGCTATTCCATTATTGGGCTGCAAAATACCCAATTTTTCCACCAATTTTTTAAATCTTTCCCTATCTTCGGCAATATCAATACTATCTGGTGAGGTACCTAGAATCCTAACCCCTGCTTTTTCAAGTGGAACTGAGAGTTTTAAAGGGGTCTGGCCCCCAAATTGAACTATCACGCCAACAGGTTTTTCCTTATCTATTATATTTAATACGTGCTCCTTAGTTAAGGGCTCAAAATAAAGTCTATCTGACGTATCATAGTCAGTGGAGACTGTTTCAGGGTTGCAATTTATCATAATCGTTTCATAGCCTATTTCCGAAAGAGCATAACAAGCATGTACACAGCAATAATCAAACTCTATCCCCTGCCCTATTCTGTTTGGACCACCTCCTAAAATAACAACTTTTTTTCTTTCTGTAACGCCAGCCTCACACTCTTTTTCATAAGTAGAATAAAGATATGGAGTAAACGACTCAAACTCTGCAGCACATGTATCAACCCTTTTATAAACCGGAATAACATTCAAGCTTCTTCTCTTAAAAGCAATATCATCCTCAGTGCAATTCATCAGTTTTGCAAGTCTATTATCCGAAAAGCCGTATTCTTTGTATTTACGTAACTCTTCAGGCATCAGCGTATCTATTTTTTTTCTCTTTATCTCCTCTTCCATATCTATAATCTGCTTAATATTATTTAAAAACCACCTATCAATGTATGAATAGTTATAAATCTCATCAATACTCATACCTGCCCTAAAAGCTTCACCGATATACCACATCCTTTTGTCCGTGGGTCTTTTCAGATATGAAATTATTTCATCAATAACTTCCGGTTTACCATAGTCATTTCTATCAAATATCTCATCAAAGCCGGTTTTACCAATTTCAAGAGAATTTATAGCCTTCTGCAGAGCTTCTTTAAATGTTCTACCTATGGCCATAACTTCACCCACAGATTTCATCTGTGTGGTCAAAGTATCATCTGTCCCTGGAAATTTTTCAAATGTAAATCGTGGAAATTTCACCACACAATAATCTATTGTAGGCTCAAAAGATGCTGGAGTTTTCTTTGTGATATCGTTTGGTATTTCATCAAGTGTATAACCAACGGCTAATTTTGCTGCAATTTTTGCAATAGGAAATCCAGTGGCCTTTGAAGCAAGTGCAGAACTTCTTGAAACTCTTGGATTCATCTCAATTACAACCTGCCTACCAGTTTTGGGATCTGTGGCAAATTGGACATTCGAACCACCAGTATCCACACCTATTTCCCGCATTATTTTTATGGCAGCATCCCGCATATATTGATACTCTTTGTCTGTAAGGGTTTGGGCTGGAGCAACGGTAATACTGTCTCCTGTATGAACACCCATAGGGTCGAAATTTTCTATGGAACATATTATCACAACATTGTCTTTAAGATCCCTCATTACTTCCAATTCATATTCTTTCCATCCTATTATTGACTCCTCCACAAGAACTTCACCCACAGGTGACGCCTCAAGCCCCCATTCAAGATAACGTTTGTATTCCTCCATATTGTAGGCCACATTACCACCTGTACCACCTAAAGTAAAAGATGGCCTTATGATAGCTGGAAAACCGATGTAAACAATTGCATCCATGCCCTCTTCAAAAGATTTCACATAAGCACTTTTAGGCATCTCAAGACCAATCTTATGCATGGCTGCTTTAAAAAGCTCTCTATCCTCTGCTTTTTTGATGGCATCAACCTTAGCCCCTATGAGCTCAACGTTATATCTATCAAGGACTCCCTGCTTATGAAGATCCAGTGCCAGATTAAGAGCCGTTTGACCACCAACCGTTGGTAAGATAGCATCAGGTCTTTCTTTTTCAATAATCTTTTCGGCACATTCCACCGTTAGTGGCTCTATATAAGTTGCATCTGCAAATTCAGGGTCAGTCATAATTGTAGCAGGATTTGAATTTATCAAAACCACTTTATAACCTTCCTCTTTTAACGCTTTTAGAGCCTGAGTACCAGAATAATCAAATTCACATGCCTGACCAATTACAATTGGTCCTGATCCAATTATCATTATTTTGTTGATATCTGTTCTTTTGGGCACATTTTCCTCCATTTGATACTAATCTTATAAAAGGCAAAACACAGAAAAAAAGCGGGTTTTTATACCCGCTTTATATATTATTTAAATTGCAATCTTTTCTCCAATAGATACATGCACGAAAGCTTTATCGGATCGGTAAGAATATGGTGTTTGTTACTCTGGTCATCTTTAACAATTGCCAAAAGCTGCTGTGCGGAGATACCGAGCAACTCTGATAGTTGAGCTACGGTAATACAACACCCTCTTAAATCTTCTAATAAATCTTTTAATTTAACTGTTTTAACATAGTATTGGAGCTCTTCAAAAGATGATATTTTTGTTCTATCAGGAATGTGATCTAATTCAAAAACCCAAGGAGTGTATATATATGTAAGGCCAAGAGCTGCAGCATGTTTGCAGAATGAAGTTTTTGCGGTATCACAATCACACTTATACTGAATAGGATCTGTATCTATTTTTAACTCCACATTATATATGCCGTGGTTACCTTTTATTGTACCTTTTAAGACTGAACCTTCTATCTTACAGTTGTTGAATTTGCCTATATAATTTTCAGCTCTTTGGATAATCAAAGTTGTAGCACTATTTCTAAGCTGATCTTCGGTTAATTTAAATAGCTGCATCGGCTTTTCCTCCTTTGTATTATTGGCTTATTTCATTATAAAATGTATTTTCAAAAACTTCAATTGAATTTTTCATTTTTTAAAAAATTTTCTAACAATTCCAGATGGTACCCTTCACTATTCAAATAGTTTATTATCTGTGGTAATGCCTCTGAAGTATGCCAGCCTCTACCATTTATATGAAAAATCATAATAGACCCACGTTTTACATTTCTCTTTACCTTTTCAAAGATTAGATCTGAAGTCATTTTTTTATCAGGATCTCCAGACTCAAAACTCCAGTGAACCACCCTGTAACCCAAATCTTCAACTAATTTTAAACTTCTATTGTCATAATTCCCACCCGGAAATCTAAAAAGGCTAGGTTTCTTCCCGGTTATCTCCGCAATCAACTGAGACGTTTTATTTAGATCCATCTCAATATCAGCATCTGTCATTTTTTCCATGTGGAGATTGTGATCATAAGAGTGATTTTGAATTGAAAAAAAATTGTATTTTGATATCTCTGATAATGTCTCTCTATTTCTATTTGCAAATTTACCACTTATGAAAAAAGTAGCAGGTATTTTATTTTTTATCAGAAAATCTAGTATCTTTTTATCGAAATATGAAGGTGTTTTAGTCTCACACGCATCAAAAGTGAGGAAGACCACCTTTCTATATGAAGGTAAAAAAGTGATCACCTCTGCAGGTAAAGATACGGCAATAATTAAAAAAAGTAATATTAACTTTAATTTCATAAATTAATCTAAACTATCACTTTATCTTTTTGCTTCTTTTGCTATCTCCACAAGAGGTCTTTTACCCCTATTCTGCTTTTTAAATATGTTTACAATATAGGTTGCATCTTCATAAGGTACACTTATGAAAGAAAATTTATCAAATACTTTAACCTCTTTTATATCTGATTCTTTTATACCAGTCTTATCAACAATAAAGTCCACAATTTTTTTAGGTGTCATATTTTCGAGCTTACCCATTGCAATAAATAGCCTTGCCTTACCTTTTTTATCAACATTTGAAACTTCCGAAATTTCAGAATAGCTACCAGCCTCAAAGTCATCCCTGTAATTCATCTTTAACAAAGCTGCTACAATTTTTACAGGATCGTATTCTTCAAGAAGTTTATTGGCAAGTTCAAAATAGTCATTTGACATATTATCGCTTAAAATATCTGAAACTTCATCCTTTATCCTCTCTTTTTTGGCTTGAATTACTTCACTAACAGAGGGCACTTTTTTCTTCTTTATATCAGCTTTTGCAATTTTCATAATGTACAACAACTTACGATATTCCTCTGGAGTCACAAATGTGATAGCGGTTCCTTCTTTCCCTGCCCTTCCTGTCCTACCAATACGATGTACATAGGATTCTGGATCTTGAGGCAGAGAATAGTTTATTACATGTGTTAGGTCGCTGATATCTATACCTCTTGCAGCAACATCCGTAGCCACAAGCATGTTAATCTGCTTAGCCTTAAACCGTTTTAGTATCCTCTCCCTCTGATACTGAGAAATATCCCCGTGAAGAGCTTCCGCATTGTAACCCCTATCAATGAGTCTATTGCAAACGGTATCTACATCAACCTTCGTTCTACAGAAAATTAGTCCATAAAATTCTTTTTCCATATCTCTTATTCTGCAAAGAGCTTCAAATTTGTCCTCTTCTCTAACTTGAAAATATATCTGCTCTGTAAGTTCTGTGGTAAGCTGTTTTGTTTTGACAGCTAAAACCTCATAATCTTTCATATATTTTTTAGCTATATTCAAAATCTCTTTGGGCATTGTTGCAGAAAAGAGAAGCATTCTTTTATCTTCATTGGTATGTTTTATAATCTCTTCAATATCTTCAATAAACCCCATATTTAGCATTTCATCTGCTTCATCCAAAACCATAAATTTTAATTTATTTAATCGCAGTGTCTTTCTGTTTATATGGTCTATAACTCTACCCGGCGTACCAACAACTATATGGGCATCATTTTCGAGTCTCCTTAGCTGCAGCTCCATAGACTGGCCACCATATATAGGAACAATATTTAGTCTTTTTTTTCCTTTCAGAGAATTCATCTCTTCCGCCACCTGAAGGGCAAGCTCCCTTGTGGGTGTTAAAACTATCGCCTGTACGAATGGTGATTTGTCATCAAGTAGTTCGATTAAAGGCAACCCAAAAGCTGCTGTTTTACCCGTACCTGTTTGAGCCTGCCCTACAATGTCCCTTTCCCCCTGTAATAATTTAGGTATAACCAATTCCTGGATAGGTGTAGGCTCTTCAAAACCCTTTTTTGAAAGGGCTTTAAGTACATTTTCGGATAGCCCTAGTTCTTTAAATTTTGTTAATTCATTCATTATAATTTCTCTCCTTTATTGCAACGCATATTCTATGCGAAGTCAAAACTTATATAATATATACTTTTTATCAGAAATAGCAATAAAAAATTGATTACTATTCCTTGGTAATTAATTTTAACCCATTTATTTTATTGCAATTTAGTATTGTCATTTCAATGGTGTCAATGTATAATAACATAAAAGGGAGGTAGAGTATGTACAATTTGTCTTCAGAAGCCAAGAAAATTCTACTATTTACTGCCAGAAAAACATTGGAAAACAGTTTTGATAAAAAAGAAAGTACACAAAAGATACTCGATGATATTAAAAACAAATTGGATGATCGTCTTTATAATGAGATTTCAATAAAATGTGGCTGCTTTGTTACACTACACAAATTCGGTGAATTAAGGGGTTGTATAGGAACATTTAGAAATGATAAAAAGCTTTATGAAGTTGTTTCTAATATGGCAATTCAAGCCGCATTTCATGATCCAAGATTTTCACCACTTGAAAAAGATGAATTAAAAGATATCGAAATTGAGATTTCTGTTCTCACACCTATGGAAAGATTGGAAAATTTTGAAGATATAGTAATTGGAAGAGATGGTTTATACGTAAGAAAAGGATTCTATTCTGGGGTTTTGCTACCGCAGGTGGCCACCGAGCAAGGATGGGATAAAAATCAATTTATATCCTATACATGTATGAAAGCTGGATTACCACCAGATATCTGGAAAAAAGATGAAATAGAACTGTATCGATTCAGTGCTATAGTTTTTAGTGAAAGGGATTTTTAGGCAGATCTAAAATATTTTAGCTCTAATTCTTTTTTCTGCTCCAGAAGATATCCGGTGACGTAAGCTGGGTTTAAGTCTTCTATGGATCTAAATAGGTTACCAAAGATATACCAGTAATGTAAGGCATTTTTATCCTTATTTATCATAAGCTTTGAAGGTGAAAAATCTTTATTTTCTACCACAGACATATCATCTAAATCCATAACAATCTCATTAAACGAGTTTTTTTCGCTTCCTTTTAAAAACACTATATAACAAATAGGTTCAAAAAGATTTTCCGGAAGAGAACTTTCCACTTTTATCGCATAATCAGCTTCTTTAGCAGTTATCAAAAAAAGCTTCAGGATGAGATTCAGCAATTCTCTATTTTGACCAATGAAAAATATCTTATAATTCATTTTATGGCTCCGTAAGGGCAGTATAATTCACATAATTTACAACCAACACAGAGATTTTCGTTTACAGAAATCGTGCCATTATTCTCAAACAATGCTGGGCAATAAGACCCCTCAACACAATGTAATTTTTCATTCTTTCTTATACAAACACATTTTTTGGGATTGACTTTTAAAACTGAACTTTTTTGAATATTTTCGCAACTATATGGAAATACAGCATTTTTCTCTTTAAATTTATATGGTTTAGAAATTGAAGGTAAACCAAAGCTATTTTTCAAACCGTCATTAAGAAAGAAATATTCAAAGTTTTTCAAATAATCGATCATGCTGGATTTTAGATTTGATAAATTACCTACGAACAGTATATTTGAAGAAGGTTTATTTAAAGTAAACCCTATTACATTATCTAGAGTGCTATTCTTAAATCCAAAAACTCTTCTTATGGTTGGACAATTTATATCGGTAACCAATATTTTATTCTCAAAACCGACGTTCTTTTTAATCAATAAAAAGGGACATCCTGGACAGAAATAATTTTTTACAATTCTCTGATTTTCGGTGGAAACGTCATAAAAATCTAAAGCTATTTCTCTGAGTTTTGTTATACTCTCCCAGAAATGGAGATCTCTACTGTCAATTTGAATAGTTTTCCCTTCTATTATGGAATCCATAACAAAAGGCACATAAAACTTGAGAAATTTTCCATCACTATCACCAAAAGATATCAACCCATCCCCTTCAAATATATCGACAAATCTCTTTTCAAGATACTCAAATATTTTATTATACTGAGCGAGTGTGTGATTCGTGTTTATCTTTTTAAAAGTATCTGATGTAATTGTGGCAGATACCCTTTCTGATGATAGATCAACAGATTCAACTTCATAAAAATTATGTATCGCATTTTCGTTGATACATAACATCACAGGTATTTTAAACTCTTCTGAAACTTTTAATGCAGTATTAAACCTTTCAAATATATTCGAGATACTACGGCAAAATACCACCGGAACCATTGGATCTATCGGCAAAATAGTGGAGATAAAAACAGCCCCACCCTTCAATTCCACATTGGATCTATCGGCAAAATAGTGGAGATAAAAACAGCCCCACCCTTCAATTCTACATTGGATCTGGGAGATATGCTTGAATGGTATATACCAACTACGTTATTACCTACCACAGCAGCCGAAAGCAGTAGTTCCACAGATGTTTTCACATCTATCTGCTTACTTACAGCCTTATTTTTGAAAGGTAAAGGGAAATTTTGCTCAACGTAGATAACACTAAAGTATCCCCTACCCAACAAATCATTTAAGATCTCAAAACCTGTCTTTATACGCATCATTGTTTCTGTTTAATACATTTTTTACTATTTTTCAACTATTTTATTTTTTGAAATTTTAAAGTATGTTGATTTTTTTACAAAAATCGGTAATAATCAAAAGATGAATAATGATATTTTTTCAAAAGAAAAACTTGGTGAAGATGTAACAAACAATCACATTAGACCCAAAAGATTTACGGAATATGTAGGGCAGAAGAAGATTATTGAAAATCTGAAAATATTTGTAGAAGCAGCAAAGCTCAGAAATGAACCTTTAGACCATACTCTGTTCTACGGCCCACCAGGGCTTGGTAAAACCACCCTTGCGAATATTATATCCAATGAGATGAATGTTAATATAAAATCCACCAGTGGTCCTGTAATTGAAAAACCTGGGGATCTGGCGGCAATCCTCACCAATATATCAGAAGGGGATGTTCTTTTTATCGATGAAATCCATAGATTACACTCAAGCGTTGAGGAGATTCTATATCCAGCAATGGAGGATTTTCAATTGGATATAGTGATAGGTCAAGGACCTTCAGCCAGAACGATAAAGATAGATCTGCCAAAGTTTACTCTTGTAGGGGCCACCACAAGAATCGGACTACTGACATCACCACTGAGGGATCGTTTTGGAATGGTTTTTAAATTGGATTTCTATTCTGAAGAGGAATTAATTTCCATAGTTAAACGTGGTTCGGCTATTTTAAACTGTACTATAGATGAGTCTGCTGCAGTAGAGATAGCCAAAAGAAGTAGAGGAACTCCAAGGATAGCCCATAGGATTTTACGAAGAGTAAGAGACTTTGCACAGGTTATGAATAATGGCTATATAAGCATAGATATCGCCAAATTGGGGCTTGAGCGGCTTGAGATAGATGATCAAGGTCTAGATAAAGCTGATAGAGCATACTTAAATACAATCATCGAAAAATATGATGGTGGGCCGGTTGGCCTTGATACGCTGTCTGCTACCCTATCAGAAGAAAGGGATACACTGGAAGATGTAACAGAGCCTTATTTGATATTCAAAGGGTTTATCAAAAAAACACCCAGAGGGAGAATAGCCACAAAATTAGCTTATGAGCACTTAAGAATAAAGTATTATCCTAAGGCACTTGAGATAACCGATTTTTTAGAGGAAAGGGATGGCGAAGATTAAAAGCCACTTTGTTTGCAACCAATGTGGTGCGATATCCCCTAAATGGGTGGGAAAATGTCCTGAATGTGGAAGCTGGAATAGTTTCACTGAGGAGATTATAGATACAAAAGAAACCAAAAACCAATCTACGCCAAAAAATATACCAATCAAAAAACTATCATCCATTAGTGGAATAGAAGCGGATAGATTTATTACAGGCATAAAAGAATTTGATCAGGTTTTAGGTGGGGGAATTGTAAAAGGATCTGTCATCCTCATAGGTGGTGAACCTGGCATCGGTAAATCCACCATAATTCTTCAGATTTCAGCTATACTAACTAACAAAAGAAAAAAGGTCATATACTTTTCTGGAGAGGAGTCATATTCTCAGATAAAGATAAGAGCAGATAGATTAGGGATTGGCAATATTGAATTGGATATCGTTTCCACAAACAGCTTTGAAAATATTCAGGAAATATTAAAATCTAATTTTTATGACTATGCAATCATCGATTCCATCCAAACATTTTATTCAGAAGAGATATCTTCGGCCGCTGGAACGGTAAGTCAGATAAAACATATAACACACAACCTTGTGGAAATTGCTAAAACCATTGGTACAACAATATTTATAATAGGTCAGGTAACGAAAGAAGGAAGCATTGCCGGCCCCAAAGTGCTGGAACATCTCGTGGATACAGTATTATACTTTGAAGGTGATTACAATAGAGGCATTAGAATCTTACGATCTGTGAAAAACAGATTTGGCCCCACAAACGAAGTGGGATTCTTTGAGATGTCTGACAAAGGATTGAAGGAAATTTCCTATAAAGAGCTTCTTATATCCAATTCAAACTACTCTGGCAGAGCTCTCACCAGTGTAATGGAAGGAACGAGATTTTTCCTCGTGGAGGTGGAATCTCTGGTCACCCCGACATTTTTTAATTTTTCAAAGCGGATAGCAAATGGTTTTGATCTAAATAGACTGAATATGATTGCTGCAATTTTAGAAAAACGTGGCGGTTTAAACATTGCAAATCATGATATCTATCTGAGCATTGCCGGAGGACTAAAGATAAATGAACCCGCTGCTGATCTTGCGATATCAGCTTCACTTATTTCAGCTTTTAAAAATACTCCTTTACCAGAATCCTCCATCTTCATAGGTGAAGTAAGCCTTACCGGAGAAGTTAGACAGGTATCAAATCTTAAAAATCGTATAAATGAAGCTTTAAAACTAAATATTAAAAATATATTTGCACCTGGAAAAATAGAAGAGAAAGATTTAAACTTTTATAGTATAAACAACATCATAGATCTAATAAAATACCTTTAGGAGGTAAGATGAGACTTTTAGAAGGAAAAAATGCTGTAATCTTTGGCGTTGCAAATGACAAATCCATAGCCTATGCCATTTCTAAACTCTTCAAAGAAAACGGTGCCAATTTAGGCTTTACCTATGCCGGTGAAGCATTGAAAAAAAGAGTGGAGCCAATTTCAGAAGAACTTGGGGGTAAATTCTGTATCCAGTGTGATGTTTCAAAAGATGAAGATATCTTATCCTCTGCCCAAAAAGCAAAAGAACTATTTGGGAAAGTGGATATAATCGTTCATTCAGTGGCTTATGCTCCTGCAGAAGCTTTGAAGGGCAGATTTGTGGATACCCCAAGGGAAGGATTTAAAATTGCTCTTGATATAAGTGCATACTCTCTAGTTGCAATATGCAAAGCTTATGAGGAGTTATTAAGCGATAATGCATCTATTGTTACAATGACTTATTATGGCTCTGTAAAAGTAGTACAAAACTATAATGTGATGGGTGTAGCAAAAGCTGCTCTTGAGTCTTCAGTAAGATATCTTGCAAATGATCTTGGGCCGAAAGGGGTAAGGGTAAATGCCATATCTGCTGGGCCCATAAAAACATTAGCCGCAAGTGGAATTTCTGGCTTTAAATCTATACTTTCCCAGATAGAGGAGAAAGCTCCTTTGAAAAAGAATGTAACTCAGGAAGATGTGGCGAAGGCCGCTTTATTTTTATGCAGTGATTTAGGAAGTGGAGTTACCGGGGATATCTTGTACGTTGATAGCGGATATAATATATTGGGACTATAAAAAAAGGTGGGATAACCCACCTTTTTTATTTTATGAAAAGCTCAGCTATCTGTATAGCATTTAATGCGGCACCTTTTCTAAGCTGATCCCCCACAACCCAGAAAGTCAGTCCATTATCACAGGTAATGTCTTCTCTAATTCTACCTACATAACAATCATCTTTTCCAGCAACAAAAAGTGGCATTGGGTACTCATTTTTTTCTGGATTATCAAGTACCTGAACACCAGGAGCTTTAGACAAAAGCTCTCTTGCTTTTTCGACAGTGATCTTCTTTTCCGTTTCGATCGTAACAGCTTCAGAATGAGCAGATATAACAGGTACTCTCACACATGTAGCAGTAACTTTTATGGTATCATCCCCCATAATTTTTCTTGTTTCATTAAACATCTTCATCTCTTCTTTTGTATATCCGTTTTCAGTAAACTTATCTATGTGAGGGATTACGTTGAACAGAAGCTGATGCTGAAACTTCTCCACTTTAATAGGTTCTCCTTTAGCCCAGGCTCGTGTTTGGGCAAGAAGCTCCTCCATTGCCTGTGCTCCAGCTCCGGATGATGATTGATAGGAAGAAACAACTACTCTTTTTATTTTACCATAGTCATGAAGAGGCTTAAGAGCTACAACCATTATAATGGTAGTACAATTTGGGTTTGCAATAATCCCATTATTATCAAAAGCTGCCGCAGCGTTTACCTCTGGAACGACGAGAGGAATATCTTTTTCCATACGAAAAGCGGAACTATTATCTATCACGAGTGCCCCAGCCTTCACAGCAGATGGAGCAAACTCAAGACTTCTGGAAGCTCCAGCAGAAAATAGAGCTATATCGATACCTTTAAAGGAATCATGAGTAAGTTCCTGAACTTTATAATCCTCTCCTTTAAACTTTATAGTTTTACCCACAGATCTTGCAGAAGCAAGTAATCTTAATTCATTGATGGGAAAATTTCTTTCCTCAAGAATCTGAAGAAAAGTTTCCCCCACAGCACCTGTAGCTCCAGCTATGGCTACATTGTATTTCTCTTTTTTAGTAAATTTAAAATTACCCATATCACACCTCATAAAATTTTAGGAAAATATCGATTTTCTAATACTTAAATATTTGAAAGTCAATATATATTAAATAAACTTTATAAAATAACATAGTTATATTTTATTTTAAATTTTTTCATTTGACTTTTATGGATGTTAGATTAAAATCAAAGAAAAGGAATTTCAGGAGGTTTCAATGAAAAAAAAGATGACCATTTTGATAATAGCCACACTTTTTTTAATATCCTGTATGGCAGAAAAAACCACCACAAAGGTAAATCAGGCTCCTGCTTCGGTGCAACAGGAGAGAGCTAAAAAGGCATTTGAAGAGCTCGATAAAGAAACAGGCGAAGCAAAACCACAGGTAGATTTTGTGGAAAAGAAATTGGACAAACCAACTCCTAAGGTAGAGAAGGAACCTGCCAAAGAAGAATTAAAACCTAAGGAAGTTATAATAGATAAAGAATCCCCAAATAAAGTGGTGGAAAAGAAAAGAGATTCTAATAACTATCCATTGAAAGATGGAAAGCCTGTTTGGTTTTGGGAACCTAACTATGATGGTTATCTCGGTGGCGTTGGTATAGCCAGAAAGAATGCTGCTCCAAATGGTTATGCAGGTCAATTAAGATTGGCCAAAACTATGGCTCTGGCAGAGCTTGCAAAACAGATCAGAGTGATAATCAATTCTGAATCAACTCTTGAAAGAACCCAATCCACTTCCAATAATGTCGTCACATATTACAAATCCAAATTTTCTTCCACATCTAGGCAATCGGCAGAAGAGATAATAAATGACGCAGTAATAAAAGATGAATTCAAAGATCCCACAAATGGTGATCTTTACGTATGGGTTGTGATAGAAAAATGATCAAAAGGCGGCTTTAAAACCGCCTTTTTTAACCGATATTGACAAGTTCGTATGCATCCTTCCATTTAAATTTTAACATCTCTTTTAAAATTCGATTTTCTGGTTTATTAAGATATGGATCTTCCCTTAAGATTTCAAAGGCATCTTCTCTGGCTGATAATAGAATATCTGTATCCTTCATTATGTTGCTAAATTTTAAATCCGGTAATCCCGATTGCCTTGTTCCAAAAAAGTCACCAGGTCCCCGCATTTCAAGATCTATCTCGGATAGCTTAAAACCATCATTGTAATTTACCATGGCCTTAATCCTCTTTAAACCATCTTCAGAAATTTTATCGGAATAAACGAGATAACAAAATGATTGATCCCCTCCCCTACCTACTCTACCTCTGAGCTGATGTAACTGAGATAATCCAAATCGTTCAGCATTTTCAATAACCATGACCGTCGCGTGTGAAACATCCACCCCCACCTCAATCACCGTAGTGGAAACAAGTATTTTTATCTCTCTATTCTTAAATCTATTCATCAAATAATTTTTCTCTTCTGTCTTCATTCTTCCATGTAAAATACCAACGTTATCACTGCCGAAAAATTCTGCCACCTGTTCGTAAGCCTGTGTTGCAGCTTTTAAATCAAGAGTATCTCTTTCATCTATCAAAGGATACACAAAATATGCTGAAAAACCTTTTTCAATCTGATCATTAACAAGCTCAAAAACTTTTCCTATATCTTTCTGTCTAAACGCTTTAGTTGTTATAGGCTTTCTTCCTGGTGGTAATTGATCTATAATACTGATCTCAAGATCCCCATAAAAAGTAAGGGATAGCGTTCTGGGAATGGGGGTGGCACTCATCAATAAAATATCCGGTGTATACCCCTTTTCTATCAATATCTTCCTCTGCATAACGCCGAATCTATGCTGCTCATCGATCACCACAAATCCAAGATTTTTAAAAATTGTATCCTCCTGCAATATGGCATGGGTACCAAAAATGAAGGAGATATCTCCACTTTCTATCAGTGTCTTTAGATACTTTTTATCCTTTTGTTTTAAAGAACCGGTGAGTAAACAGGAACTGAAGTCTTCCTTAAAAAGTTTTTTAAAATTGTTGTAATGTTGTTCTGCAAGAATCTCGGTGGGTGAGATAAACGCCACCTGATATCCATTTTTTACGGCCAATACCCCAGATATAAAAGCGATTACTGTCTTACCACTCCCCACATCCCCCTGTAAAAGTCTGTTCATCTGTTTGGATGATTTCATATCGTTGAAAATATCTCTTAGTGCTTTCTTTTGGGCATCTGTAAGTTTAAAAGGAATATATGGTTTTAGAGTTAGAAGTATATCTTTATCGATATTGAACTTTATCCCCCTCACCTCACCATAGCTATTCTTTCTGATAAAAAGCCCCAATTGCAGATAAAATAACTCTTCGTAAACAAATCTTCTGTGGGATAGTAAATTATATTTTCTAAATTCATTTATATTGTCAGGGAAGTGTATGTATCTTAAAGAGTTCTTCAGATCAAGAAAACCGTATTTAATGATAAGCCTCAATGGTAAGGTTTCTAAAATATTATCAGAATACTCCATAAAAACTTTTTTCAAAAGTGACAAGAAGATATTATCCTTAACGTTTTCCGGCAAAAAATAAACTGGTCTTATCTTCCCAATCTCCCCAGTTGACAAAAATTCAGGGTGCACTATTGCAGATAGTCCATTAAAATTTTGTAATTTCCCATAGAGATTGTAATTTTCCCCTTTTTTTAATAATAAAAATGGATATCTATTATTAAAATTAAACCATATACCATAGAAATATCCAGCATCACTTTTAAAAACCGCTTCAAGAATCTTTTTACCATTTTTTGTTTTTACTATTTTAGAGTCTTCAAATGTACCGGTTAATACACATTTACCATCTGATGAACTTGATAAAATATCGTATTTGTATGGGAAATGAAATATGATATCTTCAGCAGTTTCAATCCCAATTTTTTTTATCTGCTCCAATGTCTTTACAAAATTGCTAAATTTTATAATAAGAGGCTCTTTTAATCTATTATAATTCCCCCTTTTGGTACTATAAATCTCCAATATGATATCATTTATAACATCATCTAGCTCTGAAGTTTCTGGGTTTTCTTTAGCTAAAATCTTATCTATCTTTTGAGATATTTCGTCTGGTAGCTTATCCTTTAAAGGCAAAAGGTATGATTTAAAATTTTTATAGTAATAGAGCTTATTTTTTAAAATATTATTCAACTGTTTTAAAATCGTTAAATCTAAATTCATCAAAATCCATAAAGCTGATTCTCTTCCCCAGAGGAAAATACCTTGTCTATGTCAATTACAATAATAAGTCCTTGATTAGTTTTAGCAACGCCTTTTACATAAGATCTATCCATACTCAGCGTCACAGCAGGTGCCTCATCGATTAAATTTTCATCTATTCTCATTACTTCATTAACACTATCAACTATGAAACCTACCTTTTTATTTCTGATATTTACAATTATTATCCTGGTGCTATTATCGAGGGAAAAAGAACCTATGTTTAGTTTTTTCTTTAGATCCACCACCGGAATAACTTTACCCCTAATGTTTATTATCCCTTCGATAAATTCAGGAGCCCTTGGCACAGGCGTTATTTCCATCATTCTTATTATCTCTTCAATATACATAATATCCACAGCATACTTTTCCGCAGCAAGGTTAAAGCTAACATACTGTTGAACAGCCATAAACACCACCTGATATTTTTATTAATTATATTATCAAATTTATTATTTTTCAAGCTTGATTTGATAATCGGCATAAAATAGAATTAATTTAGAAATTTTTAAAAACTTGTCTTTTTATAACTATTTTGCTATAATTAAAAAAAATGGTGGGGTTAAATTATGAAAAAAAGAGAATTCTTCGTCAAGATCAATTTTCCAGAAAGGTTAAAAACATTGGAATCATTGGCTTACAACCTATGGTGGGTCTACAACAATAATGCCAAAGATCTATTTAAAATGATAAAACCGGAATTGTGGCAAGAAACCTTGCACAACCCTATAGAAATTCTTCTTTCGTTATCTGAACATGACTTGCAACAACTGGAAAAGGATCAAGTATTCCTTTCAAGGCTGGATTCCGTATGGAACGATTATATAGAATACATAAAAACACCCAAATGGTTTGAAACCATCAGAGATTTAGAAAAACATGGTAATATGCAGATTGCATACTTTTCTGCAGAATATGGTATGCACGAGTCGATACAATCATACGCAGGAGGACTTGGCATACTGTCTGGTGATCATTTTAAAGCTGCAAGTGACCTCGGAATCCCTTTTATTGCCGTTGGTTTACTTTATAGAGATGGCTATTTTCATCAATATTTAAACTCTGATGGGTGGCAACTGGAGACTTATCCTTATAACGAATTTTATAAAATGCCGATCGTGGAAGCCAAGGATGAAAATGGAGATCCTTTGATGATTGAGATCCCAAGTTATAATTCTCTAATAAAGGCAAAAATCTGGTTAGTCCATCTTGGATTTTCAAGATTGATTCTTTTGGATACAGATATCGATGACAATATCCCGGAAAACAAAATAATTACTGGTAAACTTTACGACGGTGAACCAGAGATGAGGATAAAACAGGAGATAGTCTTAGGTATTGGAGGGGTAAGAGCCCTGAAAAAACTGGGGATAAAACCGACTGTATTTCATATTAATGAGGGACACCCAGCATTTGCGATTATTGAAAGGATCAAAGATTACATGATGGAAGATGGTCTAAACTTATACGAAGCTATAAACATGGTCAAATACACAACACTTTTTACCACCCACACACCTGTTCCAGCTGGATTTGATGTATTTGACAACAATGCGATATATAAGCATCTGGGACCAATTTACAACGGAACACCATTATCTATCGATGAAGTACTCAAAATAGGAAAAGTAAACCCATATAACTCATCTGAACCATTTTCTATGGCAATATGTGGAGTTAAATGCAGTATATTCAGAAATGGTGTGAGTAAACTCCATGGTAAGGTATCAAGAAGGATTTTCAACAACTTATGGCCAAATGTCAGTGAACCATTTGTCCCTGTGGGGCATATCACCAATGGGGTACACCTGCAAACATGGGTTGCCGATGAAATTAAAACTCTCTTTAATAGATACCTCGGAGAAAATTGGTATATGAGACCATATCAAAAATCAGTATGGTCAAACGTTTATGAAATCCCTGACCTTGAGCTTTTTGAAGCTAAAAATATCTTGAGAACAAGACTTGTTGAATTTATTAGAAAAAGAACCATAAATTCCATAAACAAAAGGGGTGGTTCATATTCAGAAATAGTTAAAGCAAATGAGATCTTAAATCCCGGAATTCTTACTATAGGATTTGCCAGAAGATTTGCAACGTATAAGCGAGGTTACCTTTTATTTTCAGATGAAGAAAGATTAAATAAAATTTTAAACAATCCAAAGATGCCTGTTCAGATTATTATCGCAGGGAAAGCCCATCCTAAGGATACAGAGGGGAAAGAGATAATAAAGAAGATCTATCATATTTCCAGAAAACCAGAATTTAGAGATAAAATAGTGTTTGTGGAAGATTATGACATCCAGGTGGCAAAATATCTTGTAAGAGGTGTGGATGTTTGGTTGAATAATCCACGAAGACCTATGGAAGCAAGTGGAACAAGTGGTATGAAAGCTGCTATAAATGGAGCTTTAAACTTTTCTATACTGGATGGTTGGTGGGTGGAAGGGTATAAAAACAACAATGGATGGTCGATAGGTGCAGGTGAAGAGTATAGTGATCCAAAATACCAGGATTTTGTGGAGGGGCAGGAATTGTACGACAAATTAGAAAATGAAATAGTACCCTTATTCTACACAAAAGATAGATCCGGGTTACCAAGGGAATGGTTAAAAATGATGAAAAACTCTATCTTTATCGGATGCTCTGAGTTTTCCACATCCAGAATGGTCATGGAATATCATGAAAAGTACTATACCTCTTTACATGAATTGTATAACGATCTTTCAGAACAAAATTTTGCCAATCTAAGAGAGTTTATGAATTTTAAAAATGAGATATCTAGCAAATGGCATAAGCTTAGAATAGTGAAGGCCGAAATCATTTCAGATAACCTTTATATGGGGTCAACGGTAAAATTTTATGCAGAAGTTTACACTGACGATCTGGATCCAAATTTTTTAAAAGTTTGTGTAATTTCAGATACAAATTGTCCAAAAATAGAATTTGAAGATCCAAAGTTTATTGAACTTGATTTTAAAGAAAGTAAAGATGGGGTATCTATATACTCACGAGAAGTTAGGTTGACTTGCTCTGGGAAGATAAGATTTGCATTTGGTATCTTCCCTAAAAACAGGTTTATCTTAAATGAGTTTGAAGATAATCTATTCGTCTGGGAGTAAATAAGTAAAGGAGGAATATATGAAAGCTGTAATTATGGCTGGGGGGTTTGGTACAAGAATTCAGCCCCTAACTACGTCATTGCCAAAACCAATGATTCCGGTCTTGAATGTACCGATGATGGAGTATATACTTGAATCGATTAAAAAAGCTGGTATCACAGATATCGTTATACTTCTATATTTTATGCCAGATATAATCAAAAATCATTTCGGGGATGGAAAAAAATTTGGTGTAAATATAAACTATATTTTACCTGATGACGATTATGGTACAGCTGGGGCGGTGAAACAGGGGGAAAGATTTCTGGATGATGATTTCATAGTTATAAGCGGTGACCTTGTAACAGATTTTGATCTTAATGAGGTGATAGGGTTTCATTACACGAAAGGTGGGCAGGCCACAATATGCCTCACTTCCGTGGAAGACCCTCTTCAGTTTGGCGTAGTAATAACCGATAAAGATGGAAAAATTGTTAGATTTCTGGAAAAACCGGGTTGGGGGGAAGTTTTCAGCGACACAATAAACACTGGAATATATGTATTTAAAAAAGATGTACTGAAGTTTATCCCCGAAAAGAGTAATTTCGATTTTTCAAAAGATCTATTTCCATCAATGATGAATAAGGGTATTGAGCTTTTTGGATTTAATGCCAGAGGTTATTGGAGAGATGTGGGTAATCCCAACTCATATAGAGAAGTTTTTTTAGATATTTTTAACGGTAAGGTAAAATTGCCAATTAAAGGTAAAAATGTGCATGATAGTATATTTATAGGCGAAAACTCCTTTTATGAAGGGGCACAGCTTGATGGATTTGTGGTTTTAGGGGATAATGTTCTAATAAATACCGATGCTAAAATCAAAAATTGCTCCATTGGAAATAATGTAGAAATTGGTAGAAGCACTACGATAGAAAATAGCATCATATGGGATAATGTCAAAATAGGTGCAAATTGTATAATAAAAAATGCTGTATTATGCAATGGAGTTATTGTTGGTAGAGGGGTACATATTCAATCTGGTGGAATTGTGGCGGAGAATACAGAAATAGGTAACTACGTTGTTTTTGAAAAGGATATCATGGTTTGGCCAAACAAACAGATCGAAGAAGATTCGATCCTAAGTAGTAACCTTATATGGGGTGATAAGTGGAAAAAATCGATCTTTGAAGGTGGAATTGTTTCAGCACAGACCAATGTAGAATTATCACCAGAGCTCTGTGCAAAACTTGGTGCTGCCCTTGGTAGTAGTTTACCCAAAGACTCTATAATTATACTAAGCAGAGATTATCATAGTGCATCCAGAATGCTTAAAAGAGCCTTCCTCGGAGGACTTCTGTCTACAGGTGTAAATGCTGTGGATCTAAGAATGACTGCAAACCCTGTAACTAAATATATTCAAAAAATATCCAAAAATGCCATCAGTGTTATTTTCCGTCAATCCCTTACAAATTCACTATACACAGAAATACAATTCTCAGATATAAATGGTCTCCCCATAGATTCAAACTTTGAAAAAAATATTGAAAGAACTTTTTTTAGGGAAAACTTTAGACGGGCATCTTATGATGACATAGGGAAAATTATTGAGGTTCACGACATAGAATCATCATACATAAAACATCTATTACATAACATAGATGTTGATTCTTTCAAAAGAAACAAATTTAAAGTGGTGGTAGATTTAATGAATGGCACTACAACTCATATTCTTCCTAATATACTAATGGAATTAGGAGTTGAGGCAGTGGTTTTAAATGCATATCAGAATGAAAAACAGCTTTCAAAAAACTTTAAAGTAGTTCAGGATAAGCTGGAAGAGATTAAAAAGATATTACTTACGCTAAAAGCAAATATAGGTTTTGCAATATTTCAGAATGGTGAAAGACTCCAGGTGGTTAGTGATGATGGTGAAATCATATCCCCAGAAAAATTAACATTGATTATTATCTCACTTCTTGACATGGTGGCTACAGAAAAGGTCAAGGTATACCTGCCAATAATGGTTCCAACTGTATTAGATGGAAAAACTAAAAATGTCGATATAATAAGGGGAAGATCCACAGGGCTTAAAGCAGAGTTTTTAAAAGAATTCAATTTTATAGGGTCTATTTCTTTGATGCTGTCCTTTCCCCAGTATACGCTTAGCCCGGATGCAATGTTTAACTCCATAAAAGTTATGGAACTTCTTGCAAAAACAAACAAAAAGTTATCTGAGGTATCAAAATCGATCCCGGAATATCACTTTGCCCATCTTATAATAAACTGTCCATTCAGCAAAAAAGGATATATAATGAGGAAAATGAGTGAAGATGCTATGGATAAAGAGGCATCATATGTCGATGGAGTAAAAATAAATTTTAAAAACAAAGGTTATGTGCTGATGATACCAGATCAATATTCTGCTAATGTACATCTATATGTAGAAGCCGTCGACGAACAAGCTAAAAATGAGCTGCTTGAGGAATATAAACAAAAGATCACTACCTGGACAGAAGAATAGATGAAAAAGCTATATCTAACATTTTTGTGGCATATGCACCAGCCTTATTACAAGGACGATGAGGCTGGTGTATACCATTTACCCTGGGCATTTCTTCATGGTATAAAAGATTACATTGAAATGGCTAAATACTATGAAATTTACAATATAAAAGCTGTATTTAATCTTGTTCCCTCCCTTATAGAGCAGATAATTGATATTTCTAAAAATTTTGAACAGGATATTTTAATAAATAAGATATCCCAACCTGTGGCCAATCTTTCTGAAAATGACAAAAAATTTTTAACAAAAGCTCTATTCTGGGCAAATGAAAAAAATATGATATCCCCCTCTTCCAGATATAGAGAGCTCTACTTAAGATATAAAAAAGATGATTTATCAATAGACTCTTCAGTAGATTTATTAGATCTGGAGGTTCACTTTCTTCTTTCCTGGACCGGCACCTTCATCAGAGATGAATCAAGTTTTATAAAAAGTCTTATCCTAAAAGATCGATTTTATACAGAAGATGAAAAAGATCAATTACTGAGTATTTTAAAATCTAAATTTAGATATATCCTTGAATATTATAAGACACTTAAAAATCGTGGTAAAATCGAAATATCCACCACACCATACTATCACCCTATTCTACCTCTACTTTTAGATCCAGCCTCTTTTTATGAGGCTCTACCTGATAATAGCATACCACCCAATGCAATTCAGCTTACGGAAGATGCTAATTGGCATGTAAAAGAGGCAAAAAGTTTGTATAAAAAGATATTTGAGGAGGTCCCAAAAGGTTTCTGGCCTGCAGAAGGATCTGTAAGCACTAAAACCGCTGAATTACTCAGTCAACATGGAATCTTATGGATGGCAACCGATGAAGAAATACTTTCAAGAAGTTTAAATTTAGATTTAAAAGATAATAAGTTTAGAAATAAACTCTACAAAAAATATTATTATTCTAATGATGATCAAAATATTTTTATATTCTTCAGGGATAAAGAGCTGAGTGATCTATTCGGGTTTGTCTACAGCGGGTTACCCACAGAAAAGGCTGTTGATGATTTCCTGGGTAGGTTAAAGGAAATATTCTTAAAATGCAACTTCTCACCACACGTATCGATCATCTTAGATGGAGAAAACGCCTGGGAGTTTTATCATAACAATGCAAGGGAATTTTTTGATCTTTTATATTTAAAAATATCAGAAACTGAATGGATTGAGACAATTACATACTCAGAAGCAATATACAATTATGAGATAGATGCTGAAGAATTACAATATGTGGCAAGTGGTTCATGGATATATGGCAATTTTTCCACATGGATGGGACATCCTGAAAAAAATAAAGCCTGGGAATTACTCTATAAAGCAATAGAAACATACAACAAATACAAAGACAATATTTTTCTGGAAAAGAGGAATGAAATAGAAAAAGAGATACATATTGCCCAGGGAAGCGATTGGTTCTGGTGGTATGGGGACGACCATTACACCGAACAGGCAGATACCCTTGATTATCTATTCAGAAAACATATCATTAATATTTACAGAAAGTTATCAATAGATCCCCCAAACGAACTTTTTATACCCATAAAAAAATTTCATAAAAAATTAAAAATTAATCCACCTTTAAGTGAAGTCTATACAAATTTTGATGCCAAGCTTTCATCCATATTTGAATATCTTGGGGCTGGCGATGTGGATATAAAGTATGATCTGTCCTCTATGCATTCCGATTCAAACCATCTTCAGAGGATGAGATGGGGATTTTTGGGAAATTTTTTGTTGATGATAATATTGGGAAACTTTAAACCTTTAGTTGGTTCAAAAGAGGATGTCATATTGCATATTAAATTGAATGATGATTTAATAAAAGTATATCTTAACAAAAGATCGATGGAAAATAGTTCAACAAAGATCGTGTTGAAAGATTACCGGGTGGATGAATCCATAGAGTTACTTTTCGAGATCGATAAGAAAATTATAAACAGAAATATTCAGATAAGTTTTGAACTTTCAAAAGGTAATAGAATTATAGAAAAAGCCCCTGTTTACTCCCCAATCAGTATAAATCTCACTCCCAAAGACTTAAGTAATTGGGTGGTTTGACATACCACCCTTTTTATCTGTTAGACTATCTTTCTGCTGCCCGGCTTCACAAGGGGCAAACCCTGCTTGCATAATGGACAATCTGAAGGGTCATAAGTACCCACTTTAATTCTAACGAGAGGGAAAAAAGGATATGGAAAATTTACTTCCCCTCCACTTCTATCTATCATACAAACAATACCAACAACTTCTGCTCCATGATCCAAAGCAACGTTGACACATTCCATTGTTGATTTTCCGGTGGTAACCACATCTTCAGCAATCATGACTTTTTCACCTGGCTTTATGGAAAAGCCCCTTCTTAAGGTCATCTCATTATTTTCCCTTTCTGTAAAAATGGCTCTTTTCCTTAATAATCTTGCAAATTCATACCCAAACCTTATACCTCCTATCGCTGGGCTTACCACCGTATCAAAATTGATATCATACACTTTTTTTACAAGCTCACCAATAATAGATTCAGCAATCACAGGATACTGCATAACAAGTGCTGTCTGAAGATATGTATCGCTATGTAATCCAGAAGATAGCAAAAAGTGCCCCTGTAGGTATGCACCATGTCTTTTATAAACATCTAAAATCTGCTCTTCAGTCATTTAATTCCTCCAAAATTTTTATTACTGCACCTTTCGGATCTTTGACTTTTGTTATGGGCCTACCAATAACCATGAAATCTGTCCCAACCATTTTTGCTTCTTTGGGGGTCATAACCCTTTTCTGGTCACCAATTTGTTCGTATGCTGGCCTTATACCTGGAGTGACTGTTATAAAATCTGGGCCGATTTCATTTTTTATTTTTGTAGTCTCTTTAGGTGAAGAAACAACACCATCAAGTCCAGCTAATTTTGCTTTTTTTGCAAGATGTAATACGTATTCTTCAGTCGAATTAAACCCTATCCCATAATCCATCATGTAATTTTTATCTAGGGACGTCAAGAGTGTCACTGCGATTAAGATAGGCTTATTCAATCCATTCTTATAGCAATATTCAGATACAGAATCTACAGTAGTTTTCATCATCTCCACCCCGCCCTGGGCATGCATATTGAGCATATCTACCCCATATTTTAAAGAGGCTATGGTAGCAGCAGAAACAGTATTTGGGATATCATGAAATTTTAAATCTAAAAAAATTTTTTTCTCTTTTTCTTTTAAATAATTAATCAATTTTTCTCCACAAGAGATATAGCTTTCAAGTCCAACTTTATAATATTCCAATAAATCTAAAGTATCATCTATAATTGCTTTAGCGTCTTTAAATTCATTGAAATCCAGAGCAACTATAATTTTACTCATTTCATCTCCAAAAAATAAGGGGGACAAGCCCCCTTTATTTTAAAGCCCTAATTTTTTGAAAAAATCATTCCCCTTATCATCCACAAGGATAAAAGCAGGAAAGTCCACAACTTCTATCTTCCACACAGCTTCCATACCCAATTCTGGAAAATCGATACACTCAACCTTTTTGATATTCTCCTCAGCAAGTATTGCTGCTGGGCCACCAATAGATCCAAGATAAAATCCACCGTATTTCTTACATGCATCTGTTACCTGCTGACTTCTATTACCCTTTGCAATCATAATCATAGAGGCACCGTGTGACTGTAAAAGGTCCACATATGAATCCATTCTGCCTGCCGTGGTAGGTCCAAAAGAACCAGATGGCTTACCGGTAGGAGTTTTAGCTGGTCCAGCATAATACACCGGATGATCCTTAAGATATTGAGGCACTCCTTTACCAGAATCTATAAGCTCCTTAAATTTGGCATGGGCAATATCTCTTGCAACAACAAGTGTACCAGTAAGCAATAGAGGTGTGGCCACTTCATATTTCGAAAGCTCAGCCAAAACCTCTTTCATTGGTCTATTAAGATCTATTTTGACACCATGACTATGCTTACCTCTGTATTGTTCTGGAATCAACCTACCAGGATTCCTATCCAACTCCTCAAGCCATATCCCATCCTTATTTATTTTAGCCTTTATATTTCTATCAGCTGAGCAGGAAACCCCCATTCCCACAGGACAGGATGCACCATGTCGTGGGAGCCTTATCACTCTAATATCATGACAGAAATATTTGCCACCAAACTGAGCCCCAATTCCTAACTGCTGAGCTGCTTTTAAAAGCTTTTCTTCCAGCTCTATATCTCTAAATGCCTGCCCATGTTCATTCCCTTTTGTGGGAAGAGCATCAAGATATTTCGTTGAGGCAAGTTTTACCGTCTTCAAACATGCTTCAGCACTTGTACCTCCAATTACAAAGGCAAGGTGGTATGGGGGACAAGCTGCTGTACCAATCGTTTTCATCTTTTCTATTAAGAATTTTTCAAGCTTCTCCGGAGTAAGCAGAGCTTTTGTCTCCTGATATAGATAAGTTTTATTAGCACTTCCACCACCTTTAGCCACAAATAAAAATTTGTATTCCATACCCTCAGTGGCATAAATATCTATCTGAGCAGGGAGGTTTGTACCGGTATTTTTCTCGGTATACATATCAAGTGCAACTGTTTGGGAATATCTCAGATTTTCTTCAGTGTATGTCTTATAAACCCCTTTACTGATATATTCTGCGTCATTTGCACCAGTCCATACCTGCTGCCCTTTTTTTGCAACCACTGTGGCAGTACCGGTGTCCTGACAAAGTGGTAATTCAAATTTAGCTGACACTTCTGCATTTCTCAAAAATGCAAGGGCAACACCCTTATCGTTCTGTGATGCTTCAGGGTCAGAAAGAATCTTTGCCACCATTTCGTTGTGCTCTTTTCTTAAAAGGAAAGACACATCTCTAAAAGCTTGATTGGTAAGGTATGTGAGAACCTCAGGATCGATTTTCAAAATAGGCTTCCCTTCAAATTCGCCAACGGTTACCCCATCTTTGGACAGTAGACGATACTCTGTTGTATCTGGTCCAAGAGGGAAAGGATCTTGATAGTAAAATTCTGGTGTGGCCATAACTCACTCCTTATAAAATTTTTCATCGAATTTTTGACACGTTGTTATTTTATTATAAAATTAAAATTTTGTCGAGAGAAAAAATAACAAAAAATTCCAATTTTATAATGGATTATATCAATTAATCCTATTGCATAATAAAATAAAAATTTCAATAACCAAAATATCATTTATTATCAAAGCGTGTTTTAATTTTTAAAAATTCTTTTGACAAATTCGAATTTAAGTTGTATAAAATTGTATACAGAATACAAAATAGTGAGGTATTAATATGAGTGAAATATTTGAACAGTATCTAAAACATGCGGAAGAAAGAAAAGCTATGGGTATACCACCCTTACCTCTTTCACCAGAGATGACCGCAGAGGTATGTAAGGCATTAGAAAATCCTGAAAAAGGTAAGGAAGATTTTTTACTTTCACTCCTTAGAGATAGAGTTTCCCCCGGTGTTGATCCAGCTGCAGAAGTTAAAGCAAATTGGCTTGCAAAAGTAGTAAGAGGTGAGGTAAAATCTCCAGTTGTTTCAAAAGAAGATGCTATTTTCATGCTTGGCACGATGATAGGTGGTTACAACGTAGCTCCGTTGGTGGAAGCATTAAAAGATCCATCTCTGGCTAAATCAGCTGGAAACGCACTTAAAAACGTTATCCTTGTTTATGGCGCTTTTGACGAAGTGGCCGAATTGTCAAAAACAAATCAATACGCAAAAGAAGTTATCGAATCCTGGGCAAACGGCGAATGGTTTACATCAAGACCAGATTTACCAAAAGAGATTAAGTTAAAAGTGTATAAAGTAGATGGGGAAATTAATACCGACGATTTCTCCCCAGCAAAACATGCCTTCAGTAGACCAGATATACCACTTCACGCCCTTGCAATGGGGGAAACAAGGTTCCCAGGCGGTATTCAGGAAATAGCAAAATTTAGATCAGAAGGTTATCAGGTGGCATTCGTTGGTGATGTTGTAGGTACAGGTTCTTCAAGAAAATCAGCCTGCAACTCTCTAATGTGGCACATAGGTGAAGATATCCCATTTGTTCCAAATAAAAGAAGAGGTGGTATAGTAATAGGTGGACTTATAGCCCCAATCTTTTTCAATACCACACAAGATTCTGGCGGTCTTCCGATCATGTGCGACGTAACAGGAATGAAAACCGGCGATGTAATTATAATAGATACTGTAAAGATGGAAATCAGAAAGGAAAATGGTGAAGTTCTCACAAAATTTGAGTTGAAACCAGCAACTATCAGGGATGAATTCAGAGCTGGAGGAAGACTTAATCTCATCATTGGTAGAGCTCTTACAAACAAAGCAAGATCATTTTTGGGACTTGGTGAATCAGATCTCTTCGTAAAAGCCCAAAACCCTGTTCCAAAAGCAGGTCAGGGATATACTCTTGCCCAAAAGATTGTTGGTAAAGCCTGTGGTTTGCCAGGGGTTCTTCCAGGAACTGCATGTGAGCCAAAGATGACCACCGTAGGCTCCCAGGATACCACTGGACCTATGACAGCAGACGAACTCAAAGAGCTTGCATGCCTTAGATTTCAGGCAGATCTCTTTATGCAATCTTTCTGTCATACTGCTGCTTATCCTAAGCCTGCAGATGTAAAAATGCATAAAACTCTCCCATCATTTGTAATAGCAAGGGGTGGTGTGTCTCTTAAGCCAGGTGATGGTGTAATTCACTCATGGTTGAATAGACTACTTTTGCCAGATACAGTGGGTACAGGTGGTGACTCCCACACAAGGTTCCCAGTAGGGATATCCTTCCCGGCAGGTTCTGGTCTCGTTGCCTTTGCAGGAGCCCTCGGTTTTATGCCACTTGACATGCCAGAGTCTGTATTGGTGAAATTTAAAGGGAAATTAAATCCTGGCATTACTCTAAGAGATGTTGTAAATGCAATACCTTATGTTGCTATTAAACAGGGTCTTCTTACTGTTGCAAAAAAAGGTAAGAAAAATATTTTCAATGGTAGAATACTTGAAATGGAAGGTTTACCAGATCTTACTGTTGAACAGGCATTTGAACTTACAGATGCCTCAGCCGAAAGATCTGCTGCAGCAGCCACAATAAAGCTCTCTGAAAACTCAGTAGCAGAATTTCTAAAGAGTAACATCGCCCTTATGAAAGAGATGATTGCAGAAGGATATCAGGATGCCGAAACACTCAAGAGAAGGATTGCCGCCTGTGAAAAATGGCTGGAAAAACCTGAGCTTCTCACAAGGGATGAAAATGCAGAATACGCTGCAGTGATAGAAATTGATCTTTCTGAGATAAAAGAGCCTATTCTTGCATGTCCAAACGACCCTGATGACGTAAAACTTCTATCTGAAGTTGCAGGGGACAAAATAGATGAAGTATTCATCGGATCATGTATGACAAATATAGGGCACTTCAGAGCTGCTGGTAAAATTTGGGAAAAAGAGAAAGAGGCTCCCACAAGGATCTGGCTAACTCCACCAACAAAGATGGATGCAGCCCAACTCATGAGAGAAGGATACTATTCAATTTATTCAAATGTAGGAGCAAGAACAGAGATTCCTGGCTGCTCGCTGTGTATGGGTAATCAAGCAAGGGTTAGATCAAAATCGACTGTAATATCCACATCCACAAGAAATTTTGATGACAGAATGGGTGATGGTGCAAGGGTTTACTTAGGATCTGCAGAGCTTGCTGCTATAGCTGCACTTTTAGGAAAGCTCCCAACACCGGAAGACTATTTTAAATATATGAACGAAAGGGTGGAACCTAAGAAAGCAGAAATTTACAAGTATCTTGAATTTCATAAGATGGGTAATTTTAAGTTAACTTATGTCGACTAATAATACTATTGGGGGCGTAAGCCCCCTTAATTTTGACTATAAGCTTTTAGATTTTGGTAATGGTAGAAAATTGGAACAATTTGGATCCTATATTCTGGATAGACCATCCCCCGCCTCAACCACAGAACCATCTAATCCTGAAATCTGGCACACTAAAACAGCCACTTTTATACCTGAGGTTGGTTGGGATATACCCGAAAATCTATACAAAGAATGGACGATATCCGTTCTCGATGCTGTCGTTAGACTAAAACTTTCGGTATCAGGACAGGTGGGCATATTTCCGGAACAGTACCAGAATTGGATCTTTTTAAGGGATCTGTCGGATCATTGCACAAAAGAACTCAATATATTAAATGGCTTTGCATATACAGGTATTTCCACAATATTTTCCGTTAACGGATTAAATAGAATAACTCACGTGGATGGTTCTTCTTCAGCAATTAATTGGGCAAAAGAGAATTATAAGATGAACTTCAATAGTTCCGGTGTACGATTTATAAATGATGATATGATAACTTTTATGAACAAAGAAGTCAAAAGGGGTAAAAAGTACAGCGGATTTATTTTTGATCCTCCAGAATTTGGACGGGGACCTAATGGAGAATGGTCCCTCAAAAAAGACCTGGAAAAATTAATAGAATTAACAAATCAACTTACAGATGAACCTTACTTTTTTATTTTTTCCACCCATTCCCAGTGGTTGGGGAAAAAAGAATTATTAGCATTTATGAAAAAACTCAAATTTTTTAATAAAAATTATGAAATCTTTGATCTTGACTTAGTTTCAGAGTATAATAAAAAGCTTAATATGGGTATCTGCTTTCGGTGGATATCCAATTAATTAGAAAGATTTTTTAGACATAAATTATTAAGTAAAAAAGGTGGGGATCCCACCTTTTTTACATGCTCATATCTTATTGTTATATAGCTCTTCCCTGATTCTCAAGATCTCTGACAATGCATCATCCTTTTTACAGTTTATCTTATCCCCTGTTTTTCTGATGACAATCTCCACTTCACCCTTTTCAAGGGTTTTCTTACCTATGTTGACTCTTATGGGATACCCCACTAAATCAGCATCGTTAAATTTAACCCCTGCCCTTTCATTTCTATCGTCTATTATCAATTCAACACTTTTTTTCAACAATTTTTTATAAAGAGTCTCCGATAGATTCACAACATCTTCATCATCTGTATTTATAGGTATTATCACCACTTCAAACGGAGCTATCTGTATAGGCCATATAATCCCTTTTTCATCATGATTCTGTTCGATTGCTGCGGCTACAGTTCTACCCACACCAATACCGTAACATCCCATAACGATATATTGCTGTTTCCCATCTTTATCAAGGTACGTGGCATTCATACTTTTGGAATATTTTGTACCAAGCTTAAAAATATGTCCCACTTCAATCCCTTTGGTAATAACATACGTTCCACCACATTTTGGACATTTATCACCCGGTTTGGCATTTATAAAATCTGAAAAGGCAGTCACCTTAAAATCTCTTGTATGGTTGACGTTTACAAGATGTATATCTTTTTCATTACCACCAACGACAAAATTTTTTAATTTTTTTACTGCATTATCTGCATATATTTTCAGATTTATACCTATGGGACCTGAAAAACCAAGAGGACCATTGGTGGCTTTAACAATCTCTTCCGGAGTTGCAAATTCCACAAACGGTGCATTAAGAAAATTCTTAATTTTTGCAAGATTAAGCTCATGATCCCCTCTGATCATCACCGCAACGATCTCATCCCCAGCTTTTAAAATCATCGTTTTAACAACTTTTTTAGTTTCGACATTTAAAAATTTTGCTACCTCTTCAACCGTTTTTTGATTTTTTGTCACAATCTTTTCGATAGGCTTTTCTACTTCATCATCCTCTTCAAAATTGTCTATAACAGGTGCTTTTTCAACGTTAGCAGCATAATCACAGCTATCACAACTGATAACAAAATCTTCACCCGTCTCAGCAGTAACCATAAATTCATGGGAAAAATTACCACCTATGGCGCCAGAATCCGCTTCCACAACCTTATATTTCAATCCACAAGCCTCAAAAATCTTACAATACGCATCCCTCATTAAACCATAGCTTTTCTCTGCCCCTTCGTCGTCCACATCAAAGGAATAAGCATCTTTCATTATAAATTCCCTACCCCTCATCAATCCAAATCTTGGTCTTACTTCATCTCTAAATTTTGTCTGTATCTGGTATAGGTTTATAGGGAGATCTTTG